>CAYZZE010000016.1:0-25393 GCA_964482845.1 uncultured Candidatus Cloacimonadota bacterium | reverse complement strand
TCCCGATAACGGACAGGATTAGATCAGACAAACAAGCAAGCATGGGTCCCCCCCCCCTTCAGTCGTACAGTGGGAAGCCGCCTACGGGAAGCGGAGTAAGTCCAGGCAATAGACCAGTGACAATCCTTTGCTTTGCCTCCCCCCCCTGAATTGTGTAGCGACACTCTTTGTTTTGCCTGGCTCCATATGACCGTTGCATAATCAGGAACAAAAGCCCACCACCTCCACAAAACCACTATCTTTCAGACAGGGAGACACCGAAGATCCAGAGCAGTCCCAATGACATCGGATTTTGTCCGAAAGATAGCTTGCATGAATCTGCAGAGTCAACCGCGCCGCGTGATTCAGCGGTCTTAGGAAGGTTTTGATTTAGTCGGGCTGATTATCTGCCTCTATTCTTCCCTACTCAGTAACCTTAGTATAACCTTACGGTCGTAAGGTTATACTAAGGTTATACTAAGGTTATCAAGCAAGAAGAGAAAAGAATTGACAATTTCCCTGGAACGAGGCACGGTGAGATGCGGGAGCGAAAAATTAGAACTGAGGTGGATATGAACGATTTTCGGGTGGACTTGCGCAACCCGGACAGTAATGACAAGGCAGTTATGTCCTGTACTGGATTCAGGCGTCTCAGCCTATCCACAGCAATCCTGCCTTTCTACTTGCCTGGTCGGAAGCGCTGCGAAACGATCTTGCCCTCTGGGTTTTATTTATCTCTTCCGCCTCGATCCCTGATGCCAATGAGCGGCAATTCAGATTTATGTGCGAGGGCTTGGCGGAAGTAGCCAATGAGTTATCCGAAACCGGGATACGGATGCTCTTCGGCAGCAGGGCTCTCACCGGGATCAATTACGATCTTTTACCAATGCCTCTGCCGTGATCCTGGACAAGGGATATCTTCGCTATCAACGGGAATGGCGGCAATCAGCGGTCGATTTGCTCAAGATTTACGGCGTCGTTTGTTATGAAGTGGAAAGCGAGATCATCGTCCCTGTTGCCATTGCATCGGAGAAAAGCGAATACAGCGCCGCCACGCTCCGTCCCAAGATCCTGCGCCGGAAAAGAATGCCGGCGCTTTTGGGGAAGAATTGATCGTCCGATGGGAATTGAGCGCGAATTTCTGTTACTATGAGCCGCATTACGATTCACCATTGAGCATTCAGCAATGGGCTATGATCAGTTTGGCAAAGCATGATAGAGATAAGCGCACACATTTGTTTTCGCTTGACAGATTGGAACATGTCCAGACGGATGACAAACACTGGAATGCCGCCCAGAAAGAGATGCTGATCACCGGTAAAATGCATCCCCGTATGCGCATGTATTGGTGTAAACGGTTGTTGACATGGACTTGCGGTTATGGTTTGGCTATTGAAACTGCATTGTAACTGAACAACAAGTATGAATTTGACGGTCGGGATATGAGTTCCTATGCCTCGATCGCCTGGTGTTTTGGTAAGTATGACCGGTCATGGCACGAAACACCGATCTTTGGCAAGGTGCGCAGTATGGTTGCCACCGGTTTGGAAAGAAATTTTGATATGATAGCCTATCTAAAAAGAATCGATGAGTTGGAATGAGAGAGGATGACATGCTCAAAAGAATGCTGTATTTGGTCGTATTGTTGCTGATGTCCGGCTGGCTGCATGCCCAGTCCGATACTCCCCATCGGACGATCGTCGTCGGTGGAGATTTCAATTATCCGCCTTATGAGTATCTGGATGAAAATGATGATCCGGTGGGATATAATTGCGACTTGACCAAAGCCATAGCCAAAGAGATGGGCTATGATGTGGTCTTCAAACTCGGTAAATGGTCGAGGGTCATCCAATGGCTCAAAGATGGTGAAATTGACATGATCCAGGGTATGGCTTTTTCACCGGAAAGGGCTGAGATGTTTCGGTTTACCACACCACATTCTCAGACCTGGCGGGCGATTTTTGTCCAACGCGATTCGCCGATCAAGACGCCGGCAGATATCCAGGACGCTCAAGTAGCTGTACAACAAGGCGATATTACCCATGACTATCTGAAACAGATCGACTTTAAGGGATCAAAGATCGAGGTGCCATCTCAGGAAGATGCGCTGCGTTTGCTTGCAATGGGCAAGTATGACGCTGCCATCGTCAATTATTTGACTGGCATCTACATGCTCGACAAACTGGGCTTGACCGGTTTGCGGGCATTGCCGGAGAGGATCTTTACCCGGGACTATTGTTATGCATCCTTGGACAGAAACTTGATCAACGACTTCAATACCGGCATAGGCGTGATGAGAACCACAGGTAAACTGGATGAGTTGCACAATCGCTGGTTCGATCGATTAAGCCCGGAAAACATTGCCCGTCAGAAATTCATCAGCCGTCTCAAGTGGACATTCATCCCTCTGGGATCGCTTCTGCTGATCGGTGTGATCATGGCGATCTATCTGAGAAGAAAGATGAAGCGAAAAGCCCTTGTCTATGAGCAAATCTCGTTGGAACGGGCAAAAATCGAAGAAGAACTCAAACGGGAATACCGCTTGTTCCTCACAGGTCCGGTCACTGTATATAAATTGCTATACCCCAACAATACAATCCTGTCCATCTCGGACAATGTCAGTCAATATGGTTACGACGCAAAGGTTTTGATCGATAACGGCACCTCGATGTTTGATCTGATCTTCTCCGAAGACCGCGGAGAAGTGATAGAAAAACACCGTTACAATATCAAACAACGGATCGAATTCAGCTTCCACACCAGCCGGTTTTTGGGTAAGGAGGAGACGATCTATTGGCTGTATGACTTTACGATGTATTCTTATGAGCCCTCCGGTGAAGTCCTGCTATATGGTTATCTCTTGGATATCAGTTCGCAGAAGAATCTGGAAACGGAACTGATTGAAGAAAAGGAAAAAGCCGAGAATGCCAATATCGCCAAAGGACATTTTCTGGCCAATATGAGCCACGAGATCAGGACACCGCTGAATGGGATCATGGGATTCG
Organism: uncultured Candidatus Cloacimonadota bacterium; assembly: GCA_964482845.1. Classification (GTDB taxonomy): domain Bacteria; phylum Cloacimonadota; class Cloacimonadia; order Cloacimonadales; family Cloacimonadaceae; genus VGPI01. Next base: position 22,409 of record CAYZZE010000016.1, on the reverse strand, counting down.
TCCAGGTCTTGCTCCAGTCCGAACCTACTCCCGTCCAAAAAGAATACCTTGATATAATGTATTCATCTGGTGCCAATCTCATGAAGATCGTGAACGATATCCTGGATTTCAGCAAGATTGAATCCGGAAAACTTGATCTGATCAAGAGCGGTTTTAACCTGAGATACGTGGTTGACGATCTGGTCAAAACATTTTCCTATCACCGCGAAAAACCGGGCGTGGATATCCGAACCCGCATGAGCGATAGCGTGCCGACCATCGTTTATGGCGATATGATGCGGCTCAAACAGGTGTTGATTAACCTGATCCAAAATGCCCTTAAGTTTACCGAAGAGGGTTGGGTGGAAATCGCCGTCGATGTCTATACCCAATTGGAGAATGAGATCCGTCTCATCTTTTGTGTCAGCGATACCGGTATCGGGATAGATCCAACGAAACAACACGACATCTTTGATAACTTCACCCAAAGTGATCCCTTTATATCCAAAAAATACGGAGGAACGGGGCTGGGACTGTCGATCGTCAAAAAGATCGTGGAGATCATGAGTGGGTTTATCTGGGTAGAAAGCGAACCCAATAGCGGAAGCAGTTTCTTCTTTATCATTCCGTTTGAGATAATCCAGCAAAAACAAGAACAGATCCATCTCCCGCAGGAAGTAATGGAATTGCCTACTGAAGCCATGTCATCGCTGAAAGTGCTATTGGTGGAAGACGACCCAGTCAATCAAATCGTAACCAAGAAACAACTGGAACACTGGAAACACTCGGTAATCATCGCCAATAATGGCAAGGAAGCCCTCGAAAAACTGCAGGCGGAACCTTTTAATTGTATTCTCATGGACATCCAAATGCCGGTTATGGACGGGATCACCGCCACAAAATGTATCCGTGAACAGGAAAAAACATCCGGTAAACACATCAAGATCATTGCCTTTACTGCCGCAGCCATGGTCGGTGATAAGGAGCGTTTTTTGGATGCCGGTATGGATGATTACCTGGCTAAACCGATCGAAGTCAATGCCCTTTTAGGTATGCTGAAGAAGTGTTGATACCGGGATCAAGCAAATGAGTGCACAGTTTCGCCCGCTGGCGTTTCTCTCTTTTTTGTTCATGCTGATGCTGTGTACACCCCGTCTATATCCGAGAGATCGGCAACAGATCGTCATCGGAGTAAATAACCATTACCCGCCCTATGAATATGTGGATGAACGGGGTCAAGTTGCCTTGTATGATCTCTCCATAGGCAGGGGAGATATGATCATTGCCCCCATCCTATTGGGATATGCATTCATTACTGGACACAATAGAGATAACCTGAAAAGCCAAAAAGCGATTGAGATCTCGTATCCCTACTGCTTTGCCGCCCGACTGGCAAACAAACACCTGATCGACTCACTCGACGAAGAATTGACCAATCCGGTCAACTATGCCACGATCAGTCGCTTACATGCAAAATGGCTTGGCTCAAACGAAGCCAGATACCTCGAACAATACTATCCAGGTAAACTCTATCTTACTATCGTCAATATCCTGGGCTCATTATCCCTCTTATCAATTCTCCTCTGCGTTTACTACGAAAAGTTAAACCTGAAGCAAAAACGGATGCTAAGAATAGCAGAAATGCAGAAGATACAACTGGAAGAAGAAATAAGCAAACTGCACAAGATCTACGATCACAGCCCCTTGGTCGTGATGAAATGGTATGACGCTGAAAAAGAAGTGTTTGATTATATCTCCGAAAGTATATCAATTTATGGATACAAATCATCCCTTTTTACCCGACGCATGCTCAATTATCGCGATATAATCCATCCCGATGATCTCAAGACCATTATCCGGCAACGTTTTGACCATATCAAGACCAATCACGCATCCTACTGCCAGCAATACCGGATCTTATGTCCTTCTGAACAGGTATCTGGGAAAAACGATCCTACTATGGCTATGCTTCTTGACCGCAACCAAATTCTTGCAAGTGCAAACTCCGCCCAGATAAGATGGATCGTTGACAAGACAGAGGTTTTTGGATTTGGGGAGAACGACACTATGAAGTTTGTCGGATACCTGCTCGACATCAGCCAGCAGAAGGATCTTGAATACAAAATAGCCAAGCAAATTGCCCAGGTGAATAGCGAGAGACAAGCCAGAACCCTGTTTCTATTGAGTTTGACCTACGAGACCAAAGAACCACTACATCGCTTTGGCGAAGCACTGAATTTGATGGCTTCTTCGCCCCTAAGAACAGACCAGGAATCACATATAACATATTTGGGTGAGTCCATAGAGCGACTGAAACACTGCATCGGTCAGATTGAAGAGTACATCGATCTCGATTCATTGACCTTGGAGATCAATAAAACACCGTATCCTATCTCGGATTTATTCACACCTTCTATCGAAGCATATTCTCGGTTATGCTCCCAAGCAAATCTATCTTTCGAACATGAACTTCCAGAAGCCGATTATCAGGTGTTTTGCAGCAAAGATCTTACTGCCAGGTCTGCTGAATTAGTCCTGGAAAACGCCTTGAAATTTACTACCTCCGGTAAGATCAGTTTCAATGTATCTTTTACCCCGTTTAACGACCTGGAAGGCAAGCTAACCGTTGAGGTGATTGATACCGGCATAGGCATTCCGGAAACGATAAAACCCAAGATATTCGAACCATTCAACCAAATCGATAATTCCTATACCCGCGAGTTTGGAGGATTGGGTCTGGGTCTGGCGACACTGAGCAAGATACTTGAACTAACCGGAGGAAACGTTATCATAGACACTAAAGAGGACTGTGGAACACATGTAAGCATTCACTGGATCAAAAGATATTTAGATAAAGGAGAATTATCATGAGGAACGTCATTCTTATCACCTGCATAATCCTATGTATAGCGTCAGCATTGTCCGCAAGGGAAGTTACCATTCGCCGGGAAAGAACATATATGAGACAGGCACCCGGCTCCTTTAGCGCAATTATCACGGAAATACCTGTTAACGCAAGGGTCGTCATACTGGAACAATCATCTCCCTGGCTGAAGGTTCGCTATAAAGACAGGGTCGGATTTGTTTCGGAGACAGCGACCCAAGCCCAACAACCACGTAACGACGTCTTTGCCAGCATCAATCAAACCGGAACCGCCGGAGTAACCAGACACAGCATTTCAGCGGGTGTCAAGGGCTTTGCGGAACGCTTTGCCGGAAATCGGGTGGATCCATCCATGTTTATCGATATGGTTATCGAAATGCGGATCGACGAACCCAAGTATGCCGCATTTCGCTCAGAAACCTATCGACACCAAAACGCCAGCAGTTTTCGCCGTGCCTATCAATTACCCCAGCGTCGCGAACCTGATTTCTTTTCCGATACGCAGGAGGGTTTTGGTATAGCAGTAGCAAGCGTGATCGCCGAACTCGGCATCTACCGCAATCCTGCAATCGAGGAATACATCAATTTCGTCGGTAATCTGGTCGTGGAAGCGTCTGATGTTCCGGACATAAACTTCCGTTTCTTCATCCTTGATATCCCCCAGGTAAATGCCTATGCCTGTCCCGGAGGATACATTTTCGTCACCCGTGGTATGCTCAAGTTCCTCATAAACGAGGCAGAACTGGCGTTTGTCCTGGCGCATGAAATCGCACACACATCAAGGTTTCATGGTATTATCGAAGCCAAGCGCCGTCAGCATCACATCGGAGCTGAGATGGCTTTTACCGAACTCGATTTTGAGACGCCGGAGTGTTTCCCAGACGAGATCAGAGACGTGGAAGCAGAACTGGAACGGGAAGTGGAAACAATGTTTGAAACTCTTATCCAGGGACGCCTTGACGAATATGAGCGGGAAGCGGATATCATAGGACTTCTTTATACTGCCCGGACAGGTTATGATGCCAGTCACAGCAATCAATTACTGGGAAGAATGGTTTCTACCGGAACTGCGTCAAACAACGATCACTACCGGCAGGAAAGCGTCAAAACAAGGATGCAGTGGGTTAGCCGCGAAGCATCGCTCTATACCAGCAATCGTCTGAAATTCAATACCTTCGGCGAGCGTTACCGGAGAGCGATGCAGACCCTGAAATAAGACCCCGCCCGATAGCATGGATCCCAAACGCTGAGCGTCCTTACTGTGAACGCAGTAATCCTCTGAGCAGCGCTCCCAGATCGAGATTCAGTTTGTCTGAGAACTGATAGTCGTTTTGCAATTGCACACCGAACACACGGTAGTGGATGGTTCCCTTGACTTCATATTTGAGTTCCTTGGTCAATAGGGATGATCCCAAACTGATCAATGCGGCAGTGTTATCGATCGAAAAAGTCATGCTGCCCTGATGTGATTCCCTTTGATCATTCACCACCACCGGCGCATCCAATTCACCTTTGCCTGCCAATGCATCATTCAAAAAGATCCTGGCAGGGAAAGCCACCAATTCATAGTCCAGTCCATAGGGATTGAACATTAGGAAATGGATCTTGATCCTGGTCTTTCCGGTCGTATCGGTATCCACTTCGGTATCCGTGATCCGGAAGAACCCCTTACTGTCCATGGTCAGATCGGGGATCCATTTGTGGACATAATCCTCGATGGACACCACATATTTTTGATCAATTGCCTGGGTTTTACCAAATCCCAATGCCCTGGCTTGAGCATTTCCGCGGATGATGATCCCCAGTGAACGCGACTCGGGATCGACTGTTTTTACTGCTTTTCTGGTATCAAGATTCAAGATGAGATCCACGTTTTCGCTTGATCTGCCCTTGATCCCGACCGCCTCGCTCAGTTCTCCCGTGCCGACAAAAATTTCTTTCAGATCCAATATCTCAAACTCCACCTGATTGATCCGGATCCCGTAAAAATTGGGATTAATGACCTGAAGCCCCAGTTTGAGCGACAAACTATCCGGCCTCAGCGTTAGCATCTCGACCTTGTTCAATTTCTCTATACGCGGTTTTTTGACCAGCATACTACATGCCGATATCGCTACCACGGTCAACACAAGCAAAACTACCAACCTATTCATTCGATACCTCCGTTTGAGGCAAGAGCCTCTCTAAACCACACTTCCGTCGAGATGATACTGAACAGCATCTCCCCCCGGCTTTGATCTCCCATCAGATATGATCGCCAGGCATTCATGATCGCCGGCAGATCCCAGATCCCACGCTGCCGGAACTGCAAAGAATGAAGGATATCTTCCACATTCCGACGCAAGTCATCTTTGAGCCACTTACTTAGAAACGGCGCTCCGAATATCGCCTTGTCAACCCGATTGGAAATAGCATGAGGCACAATATCCCTCACCGCTTGACGATGGATGAACTTGTTGTAAGGCGGTTGAAGTTTATACTCCGAGGGCAAAGTAAAACAGAACTCGACCAAACGGTGATCGAGATAGGGCACCCGGCTCTCCACCGAATGCGCCATCGACATCCTATCCTCGTAGTGCAATAAAGTTCCCAGCGATGTCACGCTCAGTAAATTGTAGAGGAAATTGGACAGTTTCCCCGTGGGAAGGACACTGATCTCATCAAGGATGCCTGCCTCCGACCCATATTTCCGCAACGCCAGATCTCTAAAGTCCCGATTCAATGCTTCAAACCTATAGAACCTGAATTCTGTTGCGTACAGTCTTCGCTCGCTCATAAGACCGCTCATCAGCGTCTTGGCCAGAGCAGGCAGGATCGTATGCAGTTTTTTACCTTTAAGATACCGTTTCGCCTGACTGGACAATTCCCTGATCTTCCCTTGTCTGACCAGATCAGCAAAGTATCGGTAATAAGCATGATTGTAGCCGGCACAGATCTCATCACAGCCCTGACCGTCCAGCAAGACCTTGATGCCATTCTGCTTTGCCAGACGCATAACGGCGTATTGCGATACGCATCCCATTCCCAACGGAAGATCGTTGTGCCAGGTAGCCCGGATCAGATCTTCCCATGCCTCATGGGCGGTTGGCGACACCAGATGTGAAGAGGCATTGACCCGACTAACCACTTCATTGATCCAAACTCGCTCATCCAATTGCCGATCCATCGGATAGTATGATGAGAAGGTGGACAATGGATGAGGCGACAATTTGGCGGCAGAGCAGACGATGGCGGATGAATCCAGACCACCGCTGAGGCAACTGCCCACTTCCACATCCGACCGCATCTGCAGCATTAGCGAATCAAGGAATAGTGCCCGATATTTCTTTGTCGCTGCCTCGATTGACAGGTCGGATCGCTCAAATCCATCAATGGCAAGGGAGTAATACTTGCGGATCGAGAGTCCGAATTCAGTCACCACCAGGTTGTGCCCCGCTTCCAAACTTTTGATCCCCCGCCAAAATGTGGCATCGCCGTAAACCAGCATGGCATTGATCCGCATACTGCGCCAGAGCATCATTTCGTCCAGTTCGTAACATTGCACCGCGGCAAGGATGCCCTTGATCTCACTGCACCACAAAAAGCGGTGATTATCCCAGTAATAGTAAAAGGGTTTGATCCCAAACCGGTCACGCGAACAGAACAGACATTGCCTTTGCATATCCCACAATGCGAATGCCCACATCCCAACAAACCGCGAAACGCACTCTTCTCCCCATTCCCGCCATGCTGCAAGGATCACTTCCGTATCCGATCCGCCGGCAAACTCGTGTCCCAGTGAGCGCAATTCATCCCTCAATTCCACATAATTATAGATCTCTCCATTGTAAGTGATCACGCACGAGCCATCAGCGCTAAGCATCGGTTGATGCCCTTTTTCGCTTAATTCGATGATCGCCAAGCGCCGAAAACCCATGCCCAGATCGGCCTTTTTGCGGGAAGGCAGATGCGGAAACATTATCTTTACCGGTGTACTGCTGTCTTTGCCCGAATATTGATCCATCTGCCTTTTCGCAGTATTGATCAGACAATAGCCCTCGTCATCCGAGCCACGGTGCCGGATCGCAACCGTCATCCTCCGCAACGCGATGATGTCAATGGCATTATGTTCGGACAGGTTATAGAAACCGCTTATTCCACACATACATATCCTATTCAATCATTTTGGGTTTACACTTTCCACAAGGCGAAACTCAGTCAAGAAGATTTCTTGACAGAAAAGCCCCAGCACATCAGTCAGCGCTTCGCCATATCGGCTGGTATGCCCGTCCGGGGCACCCCCGGCGCCACCGACGACACTGTCCTCCTTACTTGATAACCTTAGTATAACCTTAGTATAACCTTACGAGCGTAAGGTTATACTAAGGTTATGAAGTAGGGAGGGATCAGGGATCAGACGTTAAACAATTGCGTGGGCGAGTTTTGTTCTGCTATGACGAGATGCAGATCTGCCCTGATGTTTTGCAGGAATCTTTCCATCTCCATTTTGGCGTGATCGGGGGTATTGTTGATCTCGCTCAGATGAGCCAGGACGAGCCGTTTGAGGCGTATGTGCATCACCTGGCTGATGATACCCACGGCTTGGACGTTTGAGAGGTGTCCGTGCATGCTGCTGATGCGTTGCTTCACTTCCCAGGGATATGGACCTTCACGTAACATGATCTCGTCATGATTGCTTTCCAAGACGAGAGTAGTGGCATCCTTGAGATGTTTGATCACAAGTTTCGAGGGGTATCCGACATCAGTGGCAACTGCGAGTTTGGCGTAGTCGTTACCCGTCTGTTGGATTGTAAAATTGCAACTGTCCACGGCATCATGGGGAGAAGAAAAGGGATGAATGACAAGATCTCCGATGGCAAAAGGTTTTCCGGGATCGAAGAAATACACTCTTCCGTGCAGGTTTCCCAGTTTGCATTCGCAGGGATTGAAGGTCTCGGGAGTGACAAAGACCGGAATCTGCTGCAAGCGGGATACAGCGCCGATGCCTTTTACATGATCAGAGTGTTCGTGACTTATGATAACCGCTTTCAATTTACTGCGCGGGATCTTGAATTGTTCCAGGGCATGCCAGACGCGTTTGGCAGAGATGCCGACATCGATCAGGATTGCGGTGCTGTCCGATTGAACGAGCAAGCAATTGCCTTTGCTGCCGCTGGCGATCACCGATGTTTGAAACATCTATCGGCAAATACGGTAATAGCGGTTGTTGAGGCGATCAAATTCCGACCATAACTCGTTATCGGGGATGTTTTCGATCAATTGCGCCACTCCAGTGGTCTGGGCATCAAGATTATCCGCCAGGTGGAGAACCACTGCCTCAATCGTTTGGGGCAATCGGACAGACGCCTTTTCATACTCACCGTGATGAGCCAGGATCAGATGTCTCAGATGCATCAAAAGCTCGGCGGGGAATTTATCGATCCGGGCAGCGGTCTGGCAGATCAATTGGTCAGCCAGGGTCAGATGCCCGACCAATTTGCCAATATCGGTAAAATCGATCGTCGGTTTTTGCCGGTATTCATAGACCTTACCCACATCATGAAGTAAAGCTCCACAGATCAGAAGATCATAGTTCACCGGATAACCTACTGCAAGGAAATCACATAACCTGGTGACAGCCACAGTATGTTCAATCAGACCGGAGATGTAGTTATGATGCCAACTCTTTGCAGCCGGTGCATTCATAAACGTTGTAAAGAAATCCTTGTCATCCATGATCAGATGCATCAATTTGTTCAGGAAGGGATTATCAATGGCGTCGATGTAACGGAAAACCTCGCTTGCCAGATAATCCGGATCTTTTCTGCTGCGGGATAGATAATCCTCGATATCATATTCCGAATGATCGGCAAAGCGGAGTTTTTGGATGGTCAATTGGGTCTGTCCTTTGTAACTGACCACCGTTGCCTGGATCTTGATCACGTCTCCCTCATCGAAGTTTTCGGATTCCTTCTGGGCAGCCGTCCAGAGATTTGCCGGAATGCTGCCTGTTTTGTCCTGAAGTTTTAACCGGAGATAAAAGCCCTGCTTGCCTTCTCGTAATTCCTTCTCAGCAACGAGATAAAATCCCATTATGGGTTGATTGACATACTGCGCCAAGTCCTTGATCATTATCTGGTTGTCCATTGTGTCCTACTTGATAACCGTAAGTTTGCGATAAGTCTCTTTGATCGTGTGATCGGGCATCTCGCTGCGCACTCTGATCAGGTAGATGCCAGAAGTATTGAAGTAGTTGTTTGCTATGTATAAGCCATTATTATTCAAAGCATTTTCCTGATCTATAATGCTCAATATCAATTGCCCTCGGATGTTATAGATATCCACGCGGTTTGAGATGACAGGATATGAGGTCTTTTGCTCCACATAGAGGCGATGCCCGGAAAACAACGGATTGGGAAACACCATCAGATCCATGCCCGGATGAGCCGGGACATCATCCACCGCAACGATATCCGAGAAATCGTTCATCGCTGAGAACAGGATCTCTTTGCTGCTACTTCTCTGAATCCAGTAAAACAGGACATAATCATGGACGAATTCATCCATTGGCAGGTTGTTTAGAGTGATGGTATAGTTCTTGGTCATATTCTCGCCCATCGTCAGCGAACCATCCAAGATACCGGCAAATTCCACCCATCGTTCAAAGACATAACGCGTAGTCCCCAGCATATGTACCCGACGAAATAATCCGGCAAAGAACCGGGAAGATGTGATCAAATTGAAGTCACCTGTACTCGTATAAAGCGTTGTATTACTGTTTGTAAGCGTAATCGTAGCCTGGATCGTCTCGCCCTGAGTATTGGCAATGAACCGGCACTCGTGATCAGAGACAAAAGTCTTGGCGCTCGCTGTCTCATTTATGCGATTGGTCAATTTGAAAGCATAATCAGCGGTATAACCATAAATGGGTTTTTGCCCATGTACAATCGTCACGGGAAGGGTGTTTAACGAATACCAGTTAAAGCGTTGAGCAGCGCCAATCACGCCGAGAGAATCACCGATATGGGGAAAATACTCCACTGGTGAAAAGGACGCGGGAATGAGCGTGGACTGGGCATGCCAGATGAATGCTGCTCCGCCCTGCAGAAGAAAATTCTCCACCAGTAGATTGGGCATATTATCCGCAAAGATATTCAGATAACGAATGATCGTATTGTTATGCGGCGTATCGACCTGGGTATGTTCACTGGACAAGATGGCTTCCAGACGGATTTGAGAGGGGTTGGCCGGTAAAGGAATCGAGGTCAGATTATAATTCGGATCGTTCACGGCAGCAGAGTATTCGGAAAAAGGCGGAATGGAAGGTATCTGAAAGATTTGGGAATGAGTATATGACTGGTTGAAATTGCTCAAATTCACTTGGATCTGCGCTTGATCAGCCGGTAGTGAAGAATGATTGTAGATCCGAAACTCCGGATGAACATCACGGTTTGGCAACATGGCGCCTTTGAGATCAAAACTACGCAATTGGAGATCAAATCCATCAAGGATAAAATCACCAGCCAGACCAAAGAGGAATTCACATTGAAAGCCGGCATTTGCCATGCTGTGGTAATATGGAATGGTAACATTGGTATTGAGATAATAACTGCGGGTTCCGCCACCGCTGGACGCGGAAACAAAGGGGCCATTGAACATGGTGGAATAACTTATGATCAACCACACTTTATCGATCTGAACCGGCTGGGCAAACGTGACTTCCAGGTGATTCTGGCTGATGAAAGCTCGTGCTTCGCTAAGCTTGGTCTGCGGTTGTCCCATCAGATCGGTAAATAACTCCACCTTTACCGAATCCCCTGTCTGAGGGAAATACAATAGCGCCTTTCTGATCTCAAAGCGAGTATTGGGATAAGTGGGATAGACCTCGGCAAAATTGAAGCGGACAGCCCATTTGCTGGCACCATAAAAGTGAAGGTCGTCGCTTTGGCTGTGGTATCGGAAATGAAAGTCACGCTCCGCACTCCAGGAGACATCCTGCCCGCTGCCGTCCATAAATGCGATGCCGGTGAGTAATTGGACAAAGAATAGGAAACAGATGAGGACGATTGCATCAATCCAACGGTACATGCTTAATCCTCTCTTTCGCCAAAGACAGATCTCTCTTCATTGCCTGAAGTAACTCGGCTCTTGAGGCAAAACGGATCTCGGGTCTGAGGTATTGAACCAGATCGATCGTGATGTCTGCGCCACAAATCTGTGCGTTAAAATCCATTATGTATGTTTCCGCCTCTATGTAGTCCTGTGGTTTCACCGTCGGACTAAACCCGATATTTGTCAATCCAAAAAAGCGTTTGTTCCGAACTTTAACGATAGATAGATACACTCCCACTTTCGGCAAGAGTTGATTGGGATCGTCCAGAGCGAGATTGGCAGTGGGAAAGCCCAGTTCCATACCGATCCCTTTCCCTTTTACCACTTTGCCGTATAGTCGATAGTATCTTCCCAATAATGCGTTGGCGGTCTGTAAGTCCCCATCAATCAACAAACTGCGTATCCGGGTACTACTTACCGGCATTTCCTGATAACATACGGGATCTATCCGGATCAACCGATAATCATACTGTTGCTCGTGATGCCTCAGAAAATCGTAGGTGCCTTCCCGCTGATGCCCAAAATGGGAGTCATAACCCACTACTATATACTGGGGATCGAATCGGGTCTTGATGATGTCCTTCAGAAAAATGGAAGCGGTCATTTGAGCAAGCGTCCGGTCAAAATGAATGGTGACAATCCGATCCACTCCGATCTCTGATAACAAATGCTCTTTGTGACACTCCGGAGTGAGCACACGCAGAGGCTCGGCATTCAACAACGTGTTTCTGGGGTGATGATCATACGTGATCAATATTGATGGGATACGATGGTTATGAGATATGATCAGTAATTGATCGAGCAATTTGCGATGTCCAAGATGGATACCGTCAAAGTTTCCGATTGTCAATGCGGGTCTGTTATCAGGCATATAGTTTCATGTTTATCTTGGGTCTGAGAATCTTGTCGCTCAAAGAGCAAAAACTCCTCAGCCGGTGGTTTTGGTCAATGACAAACAGATCCTTGTCCTGTTCGTCGTCATAAGCAATCGATTGACCAAAATTCAGCAGGTTGATATCCGATTCCGGGAGGACAAGCATTTTCCTATCCGCAAAGATTATCCTGGGATCGGTTAGTTTCTGTCGCCAATCGTTCTCATCGATCTGATCGATCGGGGTCGCAGCGCCCAGATCTATCCTCCCGACAGCGGTTCGCTGCAGTTTACAGGTGTGTCCAAAGGTTCCAAGTTGCTCTGCTATCCATTCCGATAGGCTCCTGATATAAGTCCCTTTTGCTACGCGGCAGGAGTATTCAATATGAGGATAATGATATGAAAGCAACTGGAAATCATACACCCGCACAGGCCGATGTGGTAAATCAACAGCGATATTCTGTCGGGCGTATTTGTAAGCCCGTTTGCCTTTGATCCAAACCGCAGAGTAACGGGGAATGGGCAGTTCCATGACGCTTAAAACCTTGTCCCTCAATTGGTCAACGCTCTCTGGGGCAGGGATAACATCATTGGTGGTAATCGTCTTTCCTGTTGGGTCGCCGGTATCGGTGGATTCACCGAGTTTGATCACTGCATGGTATGATTTATCATAACGTTCGATCAACCCGGCTAAACGGGTGTATGAACCCAGACAGGTGATCAGAACGCCTGAGGCAAAAGGATCCAGAGTGCCGGTGTGTCCGATCCGTTTGATTTTGGTGATGCGACGCAAGATCCCGATCACATCGAAAGAAGTTAATCCCGATGGCTTATCTATTACTAAGAAACCTGCATTAATCTCAAGTGGGATAGTCATCGACAGCAACGATCCAGTGCATCAGCCATCTCTTTGACCATTAACTCCATAACATAGGACTGGTCGCCACTCATTGTCAGTCCGGAGGAAGATTTATGGCCTCCGCCCCCATAGGCGACAGCGATACGATTGACATCTGCCAGGGGTGAACGTAAACTCACTTTGAATACTTTGGGCTCCATTTCCTTCAGATAGATGATGGCATCCACCCCTTTCAGTCCTTGCACCCATTTGGTCATATTATCCAGTGCTTCAATGGGCTGAGCATAGCGATTGAGCATCTGCAGAGTGGAATAAATGGTCACTATGCGGTTTTGGTGGTGTTGATCCAATGTGGATAGGACTTCGGTGATCAACTTCAATTTCTGCGGTTCATAATCACAAAAGTATGAATTGTGGATCCAGGCAGGATCCAACCCAAGATGGCAGAGTTCGGAGGCAATCCTCAGAACTTCCCGGTTTGTATTGGTATTGGTGAAGTTATTGGTATCATTGATAATGCTTGTGTATAGGCATTCGGCTATGTATTTGCGGGATTTCTCATCAAAGTTTTCAAAGTCGGGCTGAAATGCTTTATAGAGCATTGTGCCGACACATGCTTCGGAGGTGGAGATATACTGATATACATTGGGAATGATCCCATTCTCATGTTCATGATGATCGATGACCAGAACATGTTGAGCCCGATGAATCAATTCCCGGCGTTCACCCAATCTGGAAGGGCTGTTACAGTCCAGAATGATGAGGGTCCGATAACCCATCTGGGGATCGTAGAAAATCGAGCGTTGCGATCCTTCCAGGTAATCGTAACGGCTGAAATCTCCCGCATCGACCACGATCTCAGCATTTATACCCTTCGCTCTTAGGATCTCCTGTAATGCGAGAGAACTGGCAAATCCATCGCCATCCGGATTAACATGGGACATAATGCCCACATTATCGACCCCGGCGGTGTATTTATCTACCGCTTGTCTTATATCAATCAATTTGTATTGCTCCTGGACCGCCTGCTATGTGGTCTTTATTCGATCAAGCGTCGATCGGATCGGGCAATGATTACAACTGTTCTTCCTCATCCTCATAAGAATCATAGTCGTCGATCTCGTCATCCTCATCAATATCATAATAATCATCATCCAGATGTTCATCGATATCGATGTCAGGGTCATAAGCATCATCGTCATAATCTTCTTTGAGGCATGAGAGTAAAACGTCTATTCTCTCGGCTCTGTCTTCGGTTTCATCATAATGAAAGGTGAGTTCGGGTATTGTTCTCATCAATTGTGCTCCTGCGATCAATTTTTTAAAAAAACCTGATGTCTTGATCAGATAATCTTTTACTTCTTCGTGAGATGAGGGGTTATTATAGTGTGAAAAGAACACCTTGGCATACCTGAGATCTTTGGATATCTCGACGTCGGTGACCGTAACCCATCGCAATTTGGGATCCGCAATGGTATGAGTGAGGGCTGTATTCATCAATTTCTTTAGTTCGCTCTGCAATCTGGGGATACGAAAACTCTTCACGTAAACTTCCTTACGGTCTGCTTGATCACGTAACACTCGAGGAGGTCATCTTCTTTGATGTCCTGCCAGCGATCCAATGCCATACCGCATTCATTCCCGGCCTTGATCTCGCTTACCTCGTTTTGGAAGTGCTTGAGCGAGGCAAGATTACCTTCGTGGAGGAGGACGTCATTGCGAAACAGGCGGACTTTGCATTGCCTCAGGATTGAGCCCCGTTCGATATAGCATCCGGCGATTACTCCTACTTTTTTGATCTTAAAGACCTGTCGGACAATGGCGGAACCAATGACGACTTCCTCAAATTCAGGTTTGAGCATTCCTTCCAATGCTTTACGCACATCATCGATGGCGGCATATATGACCTGGTAAAGCCTGATATCCACGTTTTGATCTTCCGCCAGTTTTCTCGCCTGGTGGCTGGCACGGACATGGAAACCGATGATTATGGCATCGGATGCAGTGGCGAGGTTGACGTCATCCTCATTGATGCCTCCGACGTTTTTGTGGATGATATTGACGATCACCTCATTGTTTGACAGTTTGAAGAATGAATCGGCAATGGCTTCCACCGAGCCATCGGTATCGGCTTTGACAATGATGCGCACTTCGCCGATCTTTTCTTCCTTAATTCTGGCAAAGAGGTTTTGCAAAGAGGTCTTGCTTTGATATTTTTCACGTTCCATGCGGATCTGATGCCGTTCAGTGCTGATCGACCGGGCGGTTTTTTCAGTTTCGACCTGATTGAGCATATCACCTGCCTTGGGAACGGTGGACAGGCCATAGATCCTACCAACGTCCGAAGGATACAAGTCCTTGATTTCTCCGCCCCGTTCGTTTTCCATTTTACGGATCCGGCCATACGTGGCTCCGCATACCACGATATCGCCTTTTTTCAGTGATCCTTCCTGCATCAGGATGGTGACCACCGCACCGGTCTTGCTATCTATTTTGGCTTCAATCACCACTGCCTTCGCGGGAACGTCCCATTTTGATTTGAGTTCCTGGATTTCAGCGGTCAACAGTATCAATTCGATCAAGTTCAAAATTCCTTCGCCCGTTACCACGGATGTTCTGCACCAAGGAACTTCTCCCCCATATTGTTCCAAATATACTCCATTGTCGAGCAACTGAGCGATCACTTTATCCATGTTGGTTTCGGGGAGATCAACCTTGTTGATGGCAACAATAATGGGAACATTCGCTGCTTTGGCATGGTCTATTGCTTCCAAGGTCTGCGGTTTTACACCTTCGGTCGCTGATACCACGATCACGGCAATGTCCGTGGCGTTCGCACCCCGAGCCCGCATGGCAGTAAACGCTTCGTGGCCGGGAGTATCGATAAAGGTGATCTTATGTTTATTGATCTCGATCTGGTAAGCGCCGATATGCTGGGTAATGCTACCCGATTCTCCGGCTACGATATTTGTATTTCGGATATAATCCAATATCGAGGTCTTGCCATGATCGACATGACCCATTATTGTTACGATCGGAGGCCTCGTAATGGCATCCACATCGTTATATGTAGTGGTTTTCTGGCTGATAATATCAGCACCAAATTCATCTTCAAACTTAAAATCGAGTTTGTACTCGTCACAGATCATCTCTAGCGAGTCCTTGTCCAGCCGCTGGTTTATCGTGACCAATTGACCCATCATAAAGAACTTGGATATGATCTCGGACGGGGGAACACTGATGATTTTTGCCAGTTCATTCACAGAGGTATATTCGGAGATCACCACTTCGTTTGCACCGCGATCAGAGACAACTTGCGCGTCCCGGTGATATTTTTTTCGTTTGGATGATTTGAGCAGCGTCTTTTTAATGTTTCTGGAGATCTCGGCTTCGTCGATCTCAGTAACTTCAGCCACCAGATTCTTACCTTTTTTGGCAGTCTTGAGCAGCGCTTTGCGGTGTTTGCTCTTTTCGCCCAATTCCTCGTGACTGATCTTTACCTTGCCAAATTTTTTACTGTCCGCTTCCTTTACGCCCGCTTCAGTCGCTGGAATAGCCGCTTTGGGACCGAGAGTGGAGATCGGCTTTGTATAATCGTCAGGTTTTTTGCCGTCCGGTCTTTTAGGTGCTTCCGGTCTTGGTGAACGTTCATACAGTTTTTTGGGCGGGCGATCTGTGGATCTTTGAGTTTCGAGATATGATTTGGGTCTGCGTTGCTGTCCTCTTGGCGGTTGTGGTTTTATTTCAATGATGCGCATTCCTTCAAAAAGTGATTTGGTTGGTTCGGTATTTGAGGAAGAATCCATGACAGCAGTGGGTTCGGGTGATACAGGTGACTCCTGGGGTTCCGGTGCAGGTGCGGGGGCGGTATCGGGTTTGGACACAGGTTTTTCTTTGGCAGAAACTGGTGTGGGAAGTTTATCCGTCCTGACTTCCGGTATTGGTTCTACGGGTAATTCGGTCTTGTGTTTAGCGGCATGCTTGAGGTCAACCAATCGCTTTCGATCGCGTTCCGCACGCTTTTCGGCGTCTATCTGCTCATTATACTTCAACCTGATCCGCTCTGCGACATCTTCATCCACCAAACTCATGTGGTTCTTTGTCGTTACCCCGAGATCGGACAAGTGTTTTCTGAGGGCAAAGGCACTGATCTTCAGTTCCTTGGCTAATTCGTGTACTCTTACTGGCAAGTTTCCTCCACTTGTTTGCTTGTTTGATCGTATTCAAAAATCCGATCGGAAAAACCTTTTTCGACTATCCCATATACACCTGTCACCGGATAACCAAGGGCGTTGCTAAGTTCTTTCATCTTATACCTTTTGATCACATAGACCGGCAAGTTTTGAGAATGGATCGAAGCAATGACCTGTTTGGCTCCCTTCTCTGAGTAGTCCGTGGCCAACATTACGAGATACACCTTTCTTCGGTTGATCGCCCGGATGCAGGCATCCCTGCCATTGACCAGTTTGCCTGCTTTTCGGGCAAACTGCATTAGGGTCATGATTTTGGCGTCCATCACCGCTTCATCTGTTTTCATCTCTTTGTCTTACTCTCTTTAAGCCACTTGACGAGTCCGTCCAAACACGGCTGTTTGTGGCATACATGGCGTTTGGAACGACTCACCCCGGATTTGATGTCATAGACGATCTTGTTTTTCACGGCAAAGAATTGTAACAGCAGATTGCGGTCAATCTTTTTCTTACAGACCACGCAACTGCGCTGTGCGATATGACCGGAATGGCTGTTACGATTGGGCATCAGAATAACTCCGCTGCTTCTTTGAGGCGTTCGGCGATCTTTCTGCCCACTCCGTCCAAATTACACAATTCGTCCACGCTGGCTATAAACACATCCTGCACCGATGTATAACCTGATTTTTTTAGGATCTCCGCAATTTTGGGAGTAACCCCATCCAGTTCCGTAACATGGCTGATCGTCCGGCGTTCTTTGGATTTCTTTTCGTCAAATTCCGCCTGGGTATAGATGTCCATTTTCAAGCCGGTCAGTTTGGCTGCCAGTTTGGCATTTTTGCCCAGCTTTCCGATCGCCAGCACTTTATCGGCTTCGCTGACAATCACGGTGGCGGATTTACCGCGTTCGATGATCACGTTTCGGACGTTTTCCACCCCGAGGGCATTGATCACCATTTTCTCCGGATCATCATTATGGACTACGATATCTATCTGTTCATCGTGCAATTCTTTACGAATGGCATCCAGGCGTGTGCCTTTGACGCTTAGGCATGCCCTGAGCGGATCGATCTTGGGATCGGTGGATTCCAGTTCCACTTTTACGCGAACGCCGGGTTCCCTGACGATCTTTCTTACTTTGACCGTTCCATCATAGATCTCAGGAATCTCGGATTCGAATATCTTTTTGACAAATTCCGGATGGATGCGTGAGAGGATGATAACTGATTTGCTCTTATCATAGGATTTTGTTTTATCGGGGATACGGATATTGACGACGTATGCCTTGATATGGTCTCCGACCTTGTAAAACTCGTTTTCGATCTGTTGATCGACCGGTAAAAGGGCTTCCATTTTACCAATATCGATCCGATAACCGAAGGTATCGTCAATGGATTTGATCCGTCCGGTGACAATGGTGTTTTTTTGCTGGTCAAAGTCGCTGCTGATCCTTTTTTCATCCAGTTCATGCAGGCGCTCGGAGATCGTTCTCTGAACCGTCTTGACAAGTTTGGGTTCCAATTCGCTCAAGAACTTTTTGATGTGGATATAATCGCCCAATCGGGCACGGGGATTATATACTTTCTGGGCATCCAATATGGAGATCTGGCCAAGCCGGATCTCGTGCTCCACCACCAAACTGTCATACTCAATCTCGATACCCCCGGTCTTCTCATGGAAAGAAACCATCAGATTGTTTTCCTCATCGAGTTTCTTACTCAGAGTTGAAGTGATCGACTCTAGAATTATACTCTGCAATTGAACCTTGTCAAGTTGTTTGGTAGCAGCAACTTTGCTGATTGCTTCCAATATACTGGCGCTCATTTATGGCTCCCTTTTTTGGTCTCGGTAAATAGTGTTCGGGCTTTATAGACGGCATAGTATGGTATAATGATCCGTTCTCCATCTTTTCCCTCGACGACCACGGCCTCGGGGTTCACTTCCAATAGTTTACCGGTTGTATGGATCTTTTGATCCGCCTGAACCCATTGAATGGCGATCATTTCATTGATCGCACTCAAATAGTGCATCTTCAGCTTCAAAGGACGTTCCAGTCCTGGCGATGACACTTCCAAAAAATAGCGCTCTGCGATCATATCCAAAGCATCCAGTTCCGCACTCATGGCGTAGCTGAATTGGGCGCATTCATCAAGCGTCACTCCACCGATCCGAGTCACAAAAACGGTAATGATCCGACCCTTTTGCGTCATTTTTTCTTCAATGTCATAGATCGAAACATGCATATCGGTGCATATGCGCCGAGCGATATCTTCGATGGCTGTGCGATAATGTATCATCTCCTCCACCTTCCTTTAACCAACAATAAACGGTTCGCTTTGAACCGTTTGAAGTGTTTGATTAAACACAGCATTTCGGTAATGGATCAGGTATTTCAGACCAGATCTATCCGATCGGGGCACGGTATCGAAAATGATGTTTGTGTCAAGAAAAATTTCCGTTGCTCCTAATCTCGCATGCTCTGGCTATGCCTTCTCACTTATTTTTTCCAATCGTGTCGCCACTTTTTCAAATCGATGTTATTGACGGTGCAACTTGACAACGAAATCTGCAAATAGTGCAGCGAAAACTGAAAACTGTCGCATCGTATGACATCCTTACTCATCCTTTCCAAGACCACTTTAGGTAGATTCTGACAGGATATCTGCAAATCTGATCACCGAAAATTGCAAATTCTGACAGGATTTCTGCAAATGGATTTGCCGATCAGCACACAAACAAGGACATTTCTGATGCTTACTAAGGTGGATTTGATGAAATGCCATAATTGAATCCTACGAAAGCTGTTGATCTTTACTGCAGAGAAGCACTTAGAGTGATACTCACCCTGCCATCCCCTTTATGATACCCTGAGATTATCTCGAGATTGAAAGAATTTTCAGATATTCTGATCCCGGAAGTTATAATAGAGGGTATGAAAAATGGAGGTAGGTGTTATGAGTGGTATTTTGAGATATCTTGAGCGGCTTGAGGATAGCGAAGATCAAAGCAAGGTGGAGTCTTATCTTCATGATCTTCTGGGGGAAGATGAATGCGGTGATGAGATCAATGTGCCTGAGACGAAAAAGGCACGTCAGGATTGTCCCGGACATGAGGCCAACATAGAAAAGCAGAGGGATTTCGACAATGATGAGAGCATGAACGCTTTGCTCAAAGCGATCTACAAATCTCCGCCACTTAACGCTTATCAACTTCAGCCCAACGAACTGATGCTGATCGCGAAGATCTGCCACAAGACCAAGGCCAATGGTGAGCAGGATTTCAACGTGTCCGAGATCTGCGAGATGTTGCCTGGCATGGATGATAGTCTGGAAAATCAATATGCCGCCATTGTTGATCTGATCGACCGCGAGATCCTGAGCACACCTCACCTGCAGGGTGTGGACTATCATTACGACCTGAGGGCGCTGTATGGCACAGGATTACAGCTTAATGGCCTGCTCTGGAACCTGATCCTGGGCAAAGACCCCATTAAGGAGGGACTCAAGGCTTTCGGAAAAGGCCTTGCCAAGTCTGAAAGTGCTATGGACTCCGTCTTGAAGATGATAGGGATGCTGTTTCTCCATTATCCGGAACTGACTGACGATTTCTCATCCAATTACGGAACTTGCTATGGAAGAACCGTAAATCTGGTATTCGATGCCTATTTACAGGCTATATCTCATTCCAAAGGTGCTGCAGGTGGAATGAGCTCTGTAAAAAGCATAAACTCAACGCGTTCTGGCAGAAATGCCTGCTTCTGGTCGATTACCACAACCGTGAGCAGGCTAGCCAGGTTTCGCCTGCCACCCTTGCATCGCTTCTGGCGAAAAAACCAAAAGAGCGCAAGAGCTATGTAGATAAGCTGGGCAAGGATAACCTGCTTTGCGCCAAAGGCTTGATAGAACCCCATTGCCCGATATTTGCCGTCTATACGATGGAACTGACCACAAAAGCCGTGACAGCCCTGCATGGTAGAGCGTATGAAGCAACAGATAATATGCGTAAGACGGATAAAACCCTTTCCAACTCCTCTTACCTGACCCGCATCGATCCGACCCAGTGTTGGATCAACTCATCCTGGATCGGTATACCCGGGAGTTGATCGTCACCGTGATCCGCAGGCTACAGAATCCGAAACTGGATGGCTTTGCCGCCTGGGGCCTGGTGGGAGCCTCACTTACCGGCGAGCAGAGCGTTCAGCATGGCTGCAATATTCTCTTGCATGGCGTTCCCGGCACTGGCAAGACTTTCATCGCGGGCGTGATCGCCAACGCGTTGAAGCGGCCCCTGATCCAGATCAATGCCAATACCATCCGGGCTTCGTTTTTCGGGGAAAGTGAAAAGAAAGCACGGGAACTATTCCAGGAAATGCGCGAGGCAGTTAAGAGCTTGTCCCCTGTCTTTTTGCTTAACGAGGGTGACCAACTTATCCATCAGCGCCTGGACTCTCCCGATAAATCGGCGGATCACGCGGAGAATTCAATCCAGAGTGTTTTTCTGGAAGAGATGGAGACCTTTCCGGGCATCCTGATAATCACCACCAATCTCGCGGAAAATCTGGATATGGCGATGTCCCGTCGCTTTCACTACAAGCTTGAGATCAAGGCTCCGGATTATCAAGCCCGGGTAGCGCTCTGGCGTTTGCATCTTCCGGCCACAATTCCCGGCGCGCAGGACATCCCTGTGGAAAGCCTGGCGAATGATTTCACTTTCACGGGAGGACAGATCAGGCTGGTGGTGCAAAACGCCTGTCATGAGGCTTTTCTGCGTGGAAAAGGAACCAAGCTGACCCTTAATGATCTGCGCAAATATGCTTCGCTGGAAAGCGGAACCAGTTTCAAGAGGACCAGGCAAGCAGTCGGCTTTGCCTTATAACAAATGGGAGGATAGATGAAGCAAGAAACTGGATACACAAATCTCATGATCGAGGGAGATAGCATCGAGATCACTGTCGATGGCATAGTCGTGAGCGGCAGGATCATCCTGAGGGACAGGAGAAACATCGCGGTTGAGATCACAAGCCCCTATGCCGGCATCTCAGAAAGCTCAGGCTGCATCCCTCTGCTGGGTTTACAGGTTTATGACTTCCTGGGCAAAACGGGTGACGAGAAAGCGGCAATCCTGCTACTTGCCCTCCATAGGTTCTGCGCCTTTGTGGATGGTCATCAGGACAGGATGCTAGCGGCTCTGGCGGACTACAAATACAAGAAGGCTTACCTAAAGTATTTCAGCCCGGAAGCAAGGGAAAGGGATCAGCGCAAGGTTGAGGCTCTGCAGGAGCTTCAGGCCATTAGGAAGGAATTAAAAGATGGAAAGATCGACAGCAGCGAGTATCAACGCAGGATAAGGCCTCTGAGCAAAGACATGAAACTGATGACTGAGGAACCGGAGCTCGATCTGGATGCCATCTTTGACGAGTGCTTCAACAACATCTGGAAAACTCCGGTCTGGGATTTACGCAGGGAAACAGTGCTGGCGTATCTGGAGGTTATCGGCAAAGCAAGGGAGACATAAGCGGTAAGAACGATTAACTGG
>CAYZZE010000015.1:0-25937 GCA_964482845.1 uncultured Candidatus Cloacimonadota bacterium | reverse complement strand
TTACGGTCGTAAGGTTATACTAAGGTTATACTAAGGTTATCAAGCAAGGAGGAATAATGAAAGCGACATGGAGAAATTTACCGCCCTACACGGGCAAAGCGGACGACCAGGTTTATTATTACAATCGGCGGGTAGGCAGGATCCTATGCCGTAAGAAGCCCGACCGCAAGCCGGATGCGACGAATAAGTCCTTCGGCGGCAAGCAGAAACATATCTATTCCTTGGATTTGAGCGAGGGCTTTTTGAAGGATCTGCGCCGCTATGCCGAGGGATATGCCAAACTTCCCCAGCAAAAAGACAAGGCCTATCCGGTGTGGACAAATTTATACAGCAAGATGATGTATGCGATGGAGAAAGCGCTGCCGGAGCAGGTGGATCTGGCGACAATCACCAAAGCGCAGATCAAGGCGCAGGATCTGCCCTGCCGCTCGGTGAAACGGGCGGTGGAATCCGGTCTATTGCCTGAGGTAAAGGGCTGGGAAAAATATAAACACGAGATGTAGGGATCAGGTTTTAACCGGGTGTCTGGGGTCTTGATATTCCGGGCTTGACAAAGGATTATCAGGGGATAGAACGAGGACTAAACTGTTGCTATCAAAGGAACTGGATTCCAGCCATGTCAGATGTTAGGCGGTGACTGAAACCACCGCTTAACATCCGATGGCGGTGGAAAGACGGATGATAGTGCTTTCCAATGACCTTGGCATTTGCTGAACATGATGACGCAAAGGTCGTTGTTTAACGATCCCAATATGTGCACTGGTCTCAGGATTCCGATCCTCCGAAGGAACGGAGTTTTGGAAAGCTTCGCCACGAGGACGATGAGCAAGCGAAAATCCGTCCCTCCTGCGCAGGAAGGAGGGGCTAATTTGTCAGATCAGATGGTGATCAGTTAAAATCGACCACGGGGGCGGTTTGTGCGCCTTCGGCGGCTTGGAAGAACTGGAAAACCTTGATATTGAACATTCCGGCAAAGATATTATTGGGGAAGGTAACGATGCGCTGGTTAAATTCACGGGCGGTTTCGTTGTAGCGCATGCGTTCAGTCCGGATGCGATTTTCGATGCCTTCGAGTTGGTCTTGCAGCATGCGGAAGTTTTGGGCGGCTTGCAATTCCGGGTAGCGTTCCACGACTACCATTAGACGCGAGAGGGCGGAGGAGAGGTTTTGCTGGGCTGCTTCAAATCTGGCAAAGGCGGCGGGGTTATTCAAGGCTTCGGGAGGCAGGTTGATCTGACCGCCCATTTTGGCACGTGCTTCCACGACCTGGGTAAGGGTTTCCTGCTCAAAATTGGCGACGCCCCTAACGGTGGCGACGAGATTGGGGACGAGATCGAACCGTGTTTGATAGACGTTTTCCACTTGCGCCCAGGCGCCTTCGACGGCGACTCTGCCCTTGACCATCGTATTGTAGCGGCCAATGACCATGCCAATGAGGGCGATGATGATCACGGCTACTACGATCAGTATAATATAGCCAGTTTTCATTTTGCAATCTCCATAGATTTAATTTTTGCTCAACTTATCAAGCAGGGGATTGTTGTCCAGAGAAATCCGCCCGAGTTCGAGTTCGCTTCTTTCCATCTTGATGACGACAGGCGGCGGGTGGCATGTGCCGCTGTAAGGTCAGCGATGACATTGCCGTTTCTGCCCAAGATGGCGAGGACGATGGCGCTTCCCAGGATGATGAGCAGCGCTTTGGTAATGGGTTGAAGGCACTACGGAGCGGTTCCCGGCTGGGGGATATACCAGACGTTCCGGTGCAGCCCCAGGATCCGGTAAAGCGCAAAGGCAGTGAGATATACGACTAATCCGGCGATGACGACGTCGCTGGCAAAATGTCCGCCCTGGATCATCCGGATATAGCCGATCAGGGTGCCTGCGCCAAAGCCCAAAGCGAGCAAGGTATACGCGATCAGTTTTTTACGCTGGCGCAGAAGGAACCAGGGGACAAATAGATAGAAGCCCATGGAGGCATGCCCACTGGGAAAGGAATTACCGGTGCTGGTGGCGTCCATCGTCAGCAACGGCTCATAGGCGTATTTGCCTTCAAATTCGATGATGTTACGGGGTCGTGGTCTGCCCCATTGGTCTTTGAGGATGCTATTGACGATCAAGCCGGGACCGATGACCATAACCAGCATCAAAAATAGTCCGATCCTGCGCCATTTGACACGTCTTATACCACTGAAACTGATGCCGAGCAGCGCCATTCCGGTCAAAGCCAAGGCCAGAGCGGGGAGATTGCTATGATGGTAGATGAATTGAGGGAATGGCAGTTCTCCCAGATGCCAGCCGCTGTCGCTCAAAAAAAAACTGCGTTGCAGAGCCATGTCCAGATCGCTGAGGCGGAAGGTTATGAGCGTGATGACAAACAAGATAAAGCAGATCAGGACATCGGAGGACAAAAGGACATGACGGCTGCGAACAGCCGTCATTTTCTGATCATTGGCGTTTGGCATATTAGTGGTTATGGTTTTTCCGGATCGGGTTTTTCGGTCTCCGGTTCCGGAATGGATTCTTCAGCCGGGGCGGGAGTGATCTCTTCTTCTGCCGGGGCGGGAATTTCTTCCACATCGGCGGGGATCACTGTCCCTTCCGCATCTTCTGTTTTTTCGGGTTGAATGGGCTCGAACGTCGGTTCTTCCACCGGCTCTACGATCACGGGCTCATCACTGATCTCGATGGGTTCAACTACCGGCTGAGCGCTTACCTCGGCGTGAAGGGGTTCCGCAATCTCCCCGGTGACCGGTTCTTCAATCACAGGCGGCGGAAAGGGTTGGATCCCGTTTTCCAACGGCTCTTGCGGGATATCTGATTCCATCACGGGGAAGATGTGTTCGATGATAGGTTCCTCGGCGACCGGCTCGGGAGCGATTTGCGCTGTGGGTGGTTCGATGGCTTCTTCGATCACAACCGGTGCGGGAAGGGCAGCGGCTTGTTCGGCTGCGAGCTTGGCTTCGCGCTCCGCTTTTTCTTTGGCTTCGCGTTCAGCTTTCCCCTTGGCATCGTGCTCGGCTTTCTCACGGACGGCTTTATCGCGGGCATCCTTTTCCGCTTTCTTTCTTTGGAGTTGGGCGATGCGCTCGCGCATAAATTGCTCGTGGATGGAGATGTATTCTTCCTGGAGGCGCGGATCGCGAGAGAAGAAGAATGCCTTTACGGATAGGATCAAACGGCGGTTTTCCATGTCCAGTTCAATCACTTTGAGGGGGAGTTCTTCTCCCGTGTGGAAGGCGTCTTCAGAGTGCTCCAGTTTGGGCAGCGCCAGGTGGGAAATGGGGATAAATCCCTCCACGACGTCATCTTCGATGGGGATGTCCACCAGAACGCCTTTTGGGATGAGTTTGCTGATCTTGCCCTTTACTTCAGTATTGACGGGCAGGATCTTATCTAGTTTTTCCCATGGATCCGGAGTCAATTGCTTGACGCCCAGAGCGATGCGATGGAGAGCACGATCGATGGACAGGACGACTACTTCCATGTCCTGGTTCTTCTTAAAGAACTCACGGGGATGGTAGATACGTTTCGTCCAACTGATGTCGGAGAGGTGGATGAGTCCGTCAATTCCCTCCTCGATCTCGACGAATGCGCCAAAATTGGTCAAACTCTTGATCTTGCGGTTTATCACGAGACCGATGGGATAACGGTCTTCGATGGTGAGCCAGGGATTGGGATCCATCTGTTTCATTCCGAGAGAGATGCGACGATTGTCCTTGTTGATCTCAAGGACGATGGCATTGACGCTATCATTGACCTTGAGGAACTTGCGGGCGTCGGCGATCTTCTTGGTCCAGGACATTTCGGAGATGTGAACCA
Organism: uncultured Candidatus Cloacimonadota bacterium; assembly: GCA_964482845.1. Taxonomy (GTDB): domain Bacteria; phylum Cloacimonadota; class Cloacimonadia; order Cloacimonadales; family Cloacimonadaceae; genus VGPI01. Next base: position 22,118 of record CAYZZE010000015.1, on the reverse strand, counting down.
TACCTTCGACGCCGGGTTCGATCTCGATAAAGGCACCGAAGGATTTGACGCTGACAACCTTGCCGGTGATGCGCGTGCCTTCGGGGTATTTGATTTCTATATGTTCCCATGGATGGGGGACTAATTGCTTCAGACCGAGCGATATTTTCTGGGTCTCGGGATCAAAGCCGATGACCTTGACCTTGATCTTGTCGCCGATATTGAGCATCTCGGAGGGACGATTGATCTTGCCCCAGGACATATCGGTCAGGTGGAGCAGTCCGTCAATGCCACCGAGATCGATGAATGCGCCATAGGTGGTGATGTTTTTGACTTCACCATCCAGCTCGGCTCCCACTTCAATGCGGGAAAGTAATTCGTTCTTTTTGGCGGCGTATTCCTCTTCCATCACCTGTTTGCGGGAAAGGATGATATTGCGGTGTTCTTCTTCAATCCCGACCACTTTGAGATTCATCTCTTTGCCGATGAATTGATCGAGATTGGGAATGGGCTTGATGGACATCTGAGAACCGGGCAAAAAGGCGTCGATGCCCATGAGATCGACGATCATGCCGCCTTTTACACGACGACGGATGACACCGGAGATGGATTCGCCGCTCTCAAAGCATTCCTTGATCCGCTGTATATTGAGGATAAAGTCTGCCTTGCGTTTGGACAAACTCAATTTGCCTTCGCCATCCTCAGTTTGGTTGATGAATACGTTGATCTCAGTGTTCTTTAGGGGGATGCCTGTGTAAGCAAATTCCCCAATCGGGATGATGCCTTCGGATTTGAAACCGATATCGACCATCACTTCCTTGTCGGTGATGTCCACCACCTTGCCTTTTACGATCTGTCCCTTTTGAAAATTGGAGAAGGACTGCTCGTACATGTTCAGCATGTCTTGATGAACCTTTTCCTCAGGGGATAAAGTGCGTTTCCTGGGCTTGGGAGCCGGTTTTTCCTCAGGTTTTTCCTCGGGTGCTTCGGTAATGGCAGGTTCGGGCTCGATTCCCGGCATTGACTCGATGGGGCTTTCCTCTTCGATAAGAGGTTCGATGGCCATTGGCCCTTCAATGACAGGCGCGTCAGGCTGGATTGCCGGTTCTACGGTCTCGAGCTTGTGTTCGGCAGCGGTTTCTTCCGCTGCGGGTTCTTCGGTCAGACAAGTTTCGAGGATATCGGTTTCTTCTTCCTTGACCGGCTCTTCGATGGGTTCGGCTGTGTCCGGGTCGGCCACAGTGGTGGCTTCTTCGGTGGATTTGGACGTCGTTACCTCACTGACGTTGTTTTCGGTTTCCGTCAATTCGTTTTTGACTTCGTTTTGGTCATGTGTTAACATGATTCCTCCTTAAAGATGGGAATGGCATTAATCTCGGTTACCCTGTCACCATTCCCGTTTATTTCTATGATCGTATTGTAAATCATAATGATCTGTTCATCCGGAGTGGAAGCGCCTGCTGTCAGTCCGATAATCTCTTTATTATTTAGCATTTCCGCTGACAATTCGACAGCGTTTTCGATCAACACCGTCTGAGTAATGGCGATGCAGATATTATAAAGCATCTGGGTATTGGAACTGTTTCTGCCGCCGATGACGATCATCAGATCAGCGTGGCGAGCCAGATTAGATGTGGCATTCTGCCTTTCCGTAGTCGCCAGGCAGATGGTATTGAAGAGCATAAGTTGCTGGCAACGTGGCAGCAAGCGCGACACGAGATCCTGCAGTTCCTGCATCTGTTTCGTGGTCTGTGACAAGAGGCAGAGTTTTTGCCACGTCCTCCGAGCCGGGTCGTAGTCCGGATTGACGACTTCCATTTCTCCTTGGCAGTAGGACAGCATGCCAATGACCTCGGGATGGTTGGCATCGCCCATGATCATCACGGGGTATCCCGCTTCATACATTTGACTTACGATCTCATGAGTCCGCTGCACATAGGGGCAGGTGGCATCCACAATCCGGTTGTGGTTCTGTGTCAAGATCTGCCGTTGTGTTTGAGTGATCCCATGTGATCGGATAATGACGGTTTTGGAGCGCAGATCATTGGCTTTTTCGGCGATCTCGATCCCGTGCTGTTTCAGGACTTCCACCATGAGTGGATTGTGGATCAATGGTCCAAGGGAATAGGTTTTGTTCTCTTCGGCGGCTTCCAGAGCCAATTTGATGGCACGCTTGACGCCAAAGCAAAAGCCGGAATTTTGAGCCAACAATACCTTCATTTTACCTCATCGGCGGGCAAGTTACAGCCCTCGGCATCGGCAACTTTGCCAAAGAATTCACAGATGTGCCGCCATAATTCATACACTTGATCGGCGATGGTGAGATCGGTATTGTCGATGATGATGGCATCTTCTGCCGGTTTTAGCGGAGCGAGGGAGCGACTGGAATCATTCTTATCACGCTCAATTATCTGTGCAAGAACGGTCTCGAAGGCGGTGTCCCCTCCCCGTGCCTGCAGTTCAAGCCAGCGCCTTTGTGCCCGGACATTTACATCGGCATCGAGATAAAACTTCAATTCCGCGCGGGGAAAGACAAAGGTGCCGATATCCCTGCCGTCGAGGACCACCCCGCCTTCACTGCCCATATCACGTTGTAGTTCCACCATCCGATAGCGAACCGGAGGAAGGGCTGAAATATCAGAAGCCAGCCGTGAGACCTGCTCTTCGCGGATCTGACCGGTCACATCCTCATTATTGAGTAGAAGTCGATTGCCGGAGGGATCGAAGATGAATCTGATATCGATTTTTTTGAGCATGTAAGCAATGCCGGCATCATCATCCATAGCCACATTTGAGCGTAACGCAGACAGGGCACAAGCGCGATACATCGCACCGGTGTCGATATAGATATAGAACAATTTTTGCGCTATCAATTTGGCTGTCGTGCTTTTGCCAGATGCAGCCGGACCGTCGATGGCGATAATGATTCTCTTCATAATGTGATAATCCTTCGATTGAAGCCACGCTTTTTGGCTCTGAGATCAAGTCAACTCTTTTTTTATCTTTGATAAAATGAGCAAGAGCAGTAGTGATCTCCTGCTCAAGGTTGGGTCGCCCTACTGCGGTGTCCCGCCCAGTGTGACGCGTATTGATCAGATAAAGAGATTGAGGTTGGATTGTTCCGCTTCGGCGAGATAGGTGGCCACGCCGCCAATGGTGACCCCATCGATCAGATCTTCAGCATTTACGCCCATCACGTCCATCGACATCTGGCAGGCAACCAATTCAACCCCGCCATATAGTGCCTGGGCGATCATTGCTTCCAGCGAATCCACGTTTTTGTCCTGCATGCGCTTGCGCATCATGATGGCACCGAAACCACCGAAATTGATCTTGGAGAGTCCAAGCCGCTTACTGTGGCCAGGCATCATAATGCCAAACATCCGGCTCATGATATCCTTCCTGGTTGCCGGCTTGTGGGGACGCTTGATCACATTTAAACCCCAAAAGGTGAAGAACATCGTCACTTTCTTGCCGGTAGATGCGGCGCCATTGGCAATGACGAATGATGCCAGCGCACGATCCAGGTCATCGCTGAAGACCACGATCGTCTTGTTGTGTCCCGCTGCCGTCATTTCGGGGTTTTCACCACCGCCTTTGCGGATGATGGCGGTGATCTTGCCTTCTGTTTCTTCAGTGGAGATGAGTTGATTGCCCGTCATTTTACACCAGGCGGGCACATCTTTGAGGAATCCGGCGTCGGTGCAGGTGATGCGTATTATCTTGCCATCGCTCAGGCGATCGAATTCCGTTTTGAGCCGCAGGATGGGGCCGGGGCATTGCAGTCCGCAGGCATCGATCTCAATCACGCTTTCTCCGCTATCCATCCCGGGGGGAGGGGGCGTTTGATAGATATGATCGTCCTTGCCGATGGTGTCCCCGGAGAAGATATCCTCGTTGCTCTGTTTGCCTGTGGCGTGAGAATAAGTGATATAACCGCCTGAGAGGTTATATACCTGGGTAAATCCTTTCTGCATCAGGATCCGGGCTGCCAGATAAGCACGCTGGCCAATCCCGCAGAAGACGATGATAGTCTTGTCCTTCGGAATGTCGGACAAGCGGTCACGGATGCCGTCCACCGCAATATTGATCGCGCCGTCAATGCTGCCAAGGGCAAATTCATCTGCCATCCGGACATCGATCAGAATGGTCTTTTCCTTGTCCAGAGTGTCGATGTCATACCATTGGATGGTCTTGACCATACCGCGGATCACATTTTCCGCCACCATGCCAGCCAGATTGACCGGATCTTTGGCTGAGGAGTAAGGCGGGGCATAGGCGTGCTCGATCTCTTTGAGCTGGAAGACCGTTTCGCGGTGTTTGATGATATGCGCCATCATATCGATGCGTTTGTCCACTCCGTCAAATCCCACGATCTGTGAGCCGAGCAGCCGTCCGTCCCGGGGATCAAAGAGGATCTTGATGGTCATTGGCAGGGCATCGGGGTAGTATCCGGCATGCGAAGAAGCGTGGATAATGGATGACTGATATGGGATCTTCTCCGCTTTGAGCGTCTTTTCCGAGACGCCGGTGGAGGCGACGGTGAGGTCGAATACTTTGGCGATCGCCGTCCCAATGGCGCCCTCATATTTGTATTTGTTGCCAAAGTGGATATTATCGGCGGCGATCCGTCCCTGTTTATTCGCCGGACCGGCCAGATAGGCGATGGAGTCCCTGCCGGTAACGGGATGCGGATAACAGATGGCATCGCCGACGGCATAGATATCAGGATCGGAGGTTTGGAGATGTTCATTGACAGCAATGCCGCGATGAATGCCGAGTTTGAGTCCGGCTTTTTCTGCCAGATTACTGTCAGGGCGCACCCCGATCGAAAGAACCACCAGGTCGGTCAGCAGGTTGCGGCCACTGTCCAGATGCACCTGCAGCCCGTCTTTGTCGCGCTTAAGTGCGGTAACGGAATCCTTGAGATAAACCTCCACTTTCTTGGTCTTGAGATGCTGATGCACTTCCGCCGCCATCTCATAATCCAAGGGCGTCATCACTTGTTCCGCCATTTCCACGATCGTGACGAAAATGCCCAGCCGATGAAGGTTTTCCGCCATTTCCAATCCAATGAAACCCGCACCGACGATCACCGCGCGCCGGATGCGGCGAGTAGTGATATAATCCTTTAGCCGATCGGTGTCAGGAACATTTCGCAGGGTAAAGACCGCCTCGTCATCAATGCCTGGGATCGGCGGACGCAAGGGCTCCGCTCCGGGGGAGAGGATGAGTTTTTCATAGGTCTCACGGTATTCTTCGCCAGTGATCAGATTTTTGACCACAATGTGCTTGATCGCCGGATCGATCGAGATCACTTCCGATTCTACTTGAACATCCACGTTCAGCCGTGCCCCAAAACTTTCCGGCGTCTGCACAAAGAGCCGATCCCGCTCCGCGATCTTGCCGCCGATGTAATACGGCAGCCCACAATTGGCATAAGAGATGTATTTGCCCCGTTCAAAAATTATGATCTCCGCATTTTCGTCCAGACGTCTGAGCCGGGCAGCCGCACTTGCACCGCCGGCAACTCCGCCCACTATCACGTATTTTGACATCTTGTCTCTCCTTGAAACATATTTTACCTACTCAACATTATAATCCAATCGCGCAATTGGCAAGCTATTATCTTTGGGACACTGCTATCAGCCACGATTCTTAATACTTTATCAAGAGCGTTGCACATACTGGAATCACCAAATTTCGAGAACGTGAAAAAACAATATCGTCTCTCCTTCCCGCACAGTTGTTAACATGAATGTCAGTAGGTTGGATACTCGTTCAGTCAACCGTTCTGAGTTATTCAACGGTCTCAAGAGGGTTAGATTCGAGCAAAATAGTGCTCTCTCCTGAACGCTCCCTGCTTCATAACCTTAGTATAACCTTACGGTCGTAAGGTTATACTAAGGTTATACTAAGGTTATCAAGCAAGGAGGAGTCAACTCTCTGAACTTGTTCACCGGTCTTGAATAGGGTTTTTCTGGTTATATACTTTAGTTAAAGACAATGAATTCTTTGATCTGATAGAGGTCTTCGGCATTGATCACGGCTTTGATGCGGGTACCTTCAGCCAGAAATTCCTCGGTGATGATCTGGGCGATATCGTGGAGATGGGATACGGTGCGGGAATTGTCATAGGGGATAAGCAGATCGACTATCTGGCTATCGAAGAGGTCATTTTCGATCCGGAGGATCAGTAAGTCGATACTGATCCGGTTAACCGCGGAGATGAATATCGCCTGGGGAAAGCGCTTGGCCAGCAGGGCTTGATAATCGGGTGCGATCAGATCGGTCTTGTTAAAGATCAATATCTGCTTGATATGAGCGGCGGAGATCTCGCGCAGGACTTCGTTCACCTGATCGATGTAATAATCATAACGGTCGTCCGAAGCGTCCACCATGTGCAAGAGCAGATTAGCATCCTGCACCTCCATCAGCGTTGCCTGAAACGAAGCCACCAGATGATGCGGCAAATTGGAGATGAAACCGACGGTATCGGAAATGACCGTCGGATGGCCGGTGCTCAGTTTCAATTGACGACTGGTGGAATCGAGCGTGGCAAACAGTTTGTTTTCCACGAGAACTCCGGCATCGGTGAGGACATTGAAGAGGGTGGACTTTCCGGCGTTGGTGTATCCTACCAGGCAGATACGCTTGGTCTTTTCCCGCTGTTTCCGCTGGGTCTCTTTCTGGTGAACCACCCTGGCAATGGCTTGTTTAATCCGGCTTATCTGGATGCGGATCAGGCGTTTATCGATCTCGATCTGTTTTTCTCCCATGCCTCTGGTTGCCGCTCCACCCGTGCTTCGCATGGAACCGCGCTCGCGGTCAAAGTGCCCCCACAGCCGTCGAAGGCGGGGTAATTGATATCCCAGTTCCGCCAGTTTGACCTGGAGTTTTGCTTCTTTGGTGCGGGCATGCTGATGGAAGATACTGAGAATGATCTCAGTACGGTCAACGACGCGGATATGATAATCGTGTTCGATGTTTCGTGCCTGCATGGGGGATAGTTCTTCGTTTATGATCAGGATATCTGCTTTTACACCAAGCATTTTTTGATGAATTTCGGTTAGGAAGCCGGTTCCAAAAAATGTGCCGCGTTCAGGTCGGTTGCGCCGTTGGTGATACTTTCCCAAGACACTGATGCCTGCAGTATCAGCCAAGCGTTCCAGTTCATCCAGGGATTTGCCCACTTCCTCATCTGTCTCACCCTGTCGGGCAAGCGATGCCAGAAAAGCGGTGTCCTCCTCTGTTTCGATATCCTCCCATTGTTCCAGCTCTAGTTCACTAAGCAGATCATTATCGTTTTCGTGCATCTATTTCCCCTGCTTAATGGCTTGTTCCAGGACGGCGACCAGTTCTTCCTTGGTGTAGGGTTTGCCGACATAATGGCCAAAACCTGCCTTCATGATCTGTTCCTTATCGCCGGGGAGAGTATAGCCGGTGAGCGCGATCATCGGTGTATCGGCATATCCGGGCAGGCGGCGGATGAGATTGACCATGTCCAGTCCATTCATGCTTTCTCCCAGTTTGATGTCAGTCATGATCGCGGCATAGTGAGTGATCTTGGCATATTCCACGGCGGTCTTGGCATCAAATACACAATCGACCTGGCAGACGTCCGTCAGGAAAGACACCGCCAGTTTTTGATTGATCGGGTTGTCCTCCACCAGCAGAGCGAGCGGCAGGTGTCTTTGGTTCTTTGCCGATGCGGCGCTGATCTGGGTCGCAGGTTTGGGTGGGGTGATATTGGTCACTTCGGTTTGATAGGGGAGTTTAATGGTAAAGATCGACCCCTTCCCCACGTCACTTTCGACGGAGATGGAACCACGAAAGAGACTGATGATCTTGCGAGCGATTGGCAGTCCCAAACCGCTGCCTTCATACTTGCGGGCAAAGCCCTCACTGGCCTGGCGGAATTCGTCAAAGATCCTATCTTTGGTGCTGGCTTCGATCCCTTCTCCGGTATCGGTCACTTTAATCAATACCGATGATTCGGTCTTATCCGCCATCAGATCGAGCGATATGGAAATGGAACCTTTTTCGGTGAACTTGAGGGCATTGTCCATGACCTTGGTGATCGCTTGAGTAAGCAGGTGATGCTCGGTACTAAGGTAGATGTCCGGTTCGATCTCAAGTTTCAGTTCCAGTCCCTTTTGCATCACTTTATTGCGGAATTTATCCGCCAGGTTTTCCATCATGCGGCTGAGATTGACGAAGGTATAGTTTAGATCACGGATATTATCGGTGGATTCCAGTTGGGCCAAGAGCATCACCGAATCCAGAGTGGTCATCAGCCGCTTGCCGGATATTTGGATCAAACCGGCCATATCACGGATCTCCGGGTCTTCCGAGGTTTTGGCGATAATATCGGCAAACCCGAGCACTCCGCTCATCGGTGTCCTGAGTTCATGGCTCATATTTGCCAGCAGGGCGGATTTGAGACGGTCAGATTCCTCCGCTTTATCACGGGCGCGGATGATCTCCTGTTCTGCTTGTATTTGTTTGGTGATATCCTGCACCTGCGCGACGAAGTAAACCGGTTGATTATATTGACCCCGGATGAGAGACGAACTTACAAACACCCAGATCACTTCCCCATCCTTGCGGATATAGCGTTTCTTGAATCTCACCGTTTCAATCCGGTTGGCGATCATATCATCCACTAACTGTTGATTGTCACGCAAATCATCGGGATGGGTGAGGTCATAAAAACTCATCGTATTCAATTCGGTCTCATCATAGCCGATCAGATCACAAAATGCCTTATTGGCACGCATGATCCTTCCGTTGAGAGCCAGTAGTTCCATCCCAATGGGAGCGTTTTCATAAGCGCTGCGGAATTTGGATTCACTTTCCACAAGCGCTTCTTCCATTTCTCTGCGGTGGCTGATATCCGTGACTACATTGACAATGGATTGGGGGTTGCCGAAATCGTCCAGGATCGCGCTACAGCGAAGTTCGCCCCAAAACTTGCTGCCGTCTTTGCGGAGAAACTCTACTTCAGTAGGGTTCATGCTTCCCTGTTCAAGCAGTTCAGGCACTTTTGCCAGCAGTGCCTGCCGGTAGTTTTCGCTGATCATATTCAGGGCATTCAGGCCGATCATCTCCTCAGGCGATCCATAGCCAAACATAGCGGCCTTGCGAGGATTTGCCAGGATGGTAATGAATTTAGGATCGAGCATGCAGATCCCATCGGGAGAAATTTTGACCAGTGTCTGGTAACGAAGCTGCGATTGCAACAGATCATTCTGGATTTGCCGGCGTTCCTGCCGGAGGCGGAAATCATGGAGTTCACGGGCTATGGCGGGTGCAATACGGGCAAGTTTGTCTTTCAGAATATAATCATTTGCTCCTGCTTTCATCATATCGACCGCAATCTCTTCACCCACAATTCCGGAGACCAGGATGACCGGTACATCCGATCCCAGTGATCGGTGTATCTGGAGCGCTTCCTCAGCGGAAAAACCGGGAAGATGATAGTCCGTTATGATGATATCCCACTGCTCATTTTCCAGCGCATTGATCAGTCCCAGTCCGTCTGACACCTGCTGATATTCGATCGTCGGAAAATCGGGTTTCAGGTGACGCAGGATCATGTGTATATCCGCTTCGCTGTCTTCGATAAATAAAACTCGTAATGCTTGTTGCATTTTCTCTCCTCAAATCAATGCGATCTAATGTCGAATATCGCTATCCGGTTCGTAAAGTAGAGCATCGCCACTACCGGAGCCGGTTCCTTGGGGTTGATCGGGTATATTGACGATAAATGAAGAACCTTTGCCCAGTTTACTTTGCACCTGAATGTCACCGCTTATGAGGTTCAGCGCATCTTTGACAACGACTAGTCCAATGCCGCTGCCGTGTTCTTTTGACAATTTGCTGTTGTATTCGACCCAGCCGAGTTCAAAGATCGACTTGTGATTGCGTTTGGTAATGCCGATGCCTGTATCCGAGACCGATAGATATACCCCTGTCGCCGTTCTACGGGCATAAAGAGTGACGCAGCCATCCATTGGCGTAAACTTGATGGCATTGGTCAATAAATTGCGCAGGATGCTGGTGACCAGGACGGGATCGCAAAACAAACCGACCGGGCGAAATTGATTGAACACGACATTCACCCCACGCTCTTCGGCAAACTGTTCGTGTTGGTCGATGAGATTCCGGATCAGATGATTGACGTCGATCTGTTCGTTGTGAACGTAATAATTGCCGGTCTGGATCTGCACCCATTGCAGCAGGTTTTCCAGGATATCATGAGTGGAGCGGACGGATAACTGGACCTGTTTCATCATTTCTTTGATGTCTTTGATTGGGAGCCGATCGAGGTTCTCGGTCATAAAATCGACCAGGGAGATGATTGCATAGACCGGATTTCTCATATCATGAGCGATGATATCGAATAACCTGTCTTTCATGACATTGAGTTGCCACATTTTTTTTGCCGTATCCATCAATTCCTGCTGCAAGGATTTGTACTCTGTCATATCCGTGATATAGCCGTCCAGATAACAGGGTATTCCATCTTTATACACCGCACGCCCCTGTTCCCAAACCCACCGGATCGATCCTTCTTCGGTTAAGATCCGATAGTTCAGGGTAAATGGTTTATCGCCGGTCACGGCTTGGGTTATTTCGCTGCCCACATACTCCCGGTCTTCCGGCAGGATCAGGTCATTATAGGAGAGCACGGCATTATCGAGCAGTTCGGCGGGCAGGTAGCCGGTCAGCGTTAAGCATCCGTCCGAAATATACTTCATCGTCCACTGCTGGTCGTAAAGACAACGATAAACCAGACCCGGCAAATTTTGCAGCAGATTATCGACCATTTCGGCGCCCATCCGATGAAACTGAGGATCATGTTTGTAACTCTCTTCCGCTTTTATTTTCATCTTATCTCCTTCTCAGTTTCCCTCACGGTACACATTCCGTATTTATGTCAATAAAAAAGTGGACTCGATCAGGGTTAAATGGGGTATTGCAATTTTGAATTGGATCCTCTCGGGGAGTTGTATGACGAAAGAGATATTGATTATCGTCCGGACAGGTTGTTCCTGATCCATTGTCTTGAAAGGCCGCTGAATAATTCAGAGAGTTGACCCCCACTATCCTCCTTGCTTGATAACCTTAGTATAACCTTAGTATAACCTTACGACCGTAAGGTTATACTAAGGTTACGAAGCAGGGAGAATGCAGGAGAAAGCACTATTTCGCTCGAATCTCAACCTTCTTGAGACCGTTAGATAACTCAGAGCGGTGGACTCAACGATTATCCAAACTATCTGACATTCATATCAATAACTGCGCGGGAAGGAGAGACGACATTGTTTTTTCACGTTCTCGAAATATGGTGATCCCGGTATGTGCAACGCTCTACTTGATTTTAAGACAGGTTTGCTTCGTGTACTCGAAGCGAGCTCGAGGCAAAGGTGAAGTGACCGATCAGATATTTACTTTGACGTTGATATTACGGAATCTGGCAGGAGCGACGCCGTGGGACAATTGCAATGCCTGTCCGGGTTCGCCTTTTCCACAGTGGAAGGTGCCTCTGTAAGTCCATTCCTCTTGTCCGCAAATGCGGTCACAGGCGTTCCAGAAGTCCTTGGTAATTCCATGGTAAGTGGGTTCTTTGACGATACCGACGATCATACCGTTTTTGATCTTCCACCCGATCTCGGTGGTGAATTGGAAGTTATTGCGGTTATCATCAATCGACCAGGTCTTGGTATAATCGACGAAGTAGCCGTACTCGGTATCGGCGATGAGATCGGCGAGAGATCCGTGTCCCGGCGCAAGGCAGAAATTGGTCATGCGGATAAGCGGGAAGTCATCGGCATAGGATGCTTTCATATTGGAACTGGGTTGGAGGCCGAGTAGTTTGGCGATCTGGCGTGAGGTCTGTTGACCTACGAGGATGCCGTCTTTGATGATATCGGATCTGCGGGCGGGGACGCCTTCGTCATCCACCGGCTGTTGTCCCATGGCGGCGGGATCGGTGCTGTCGCTGTAGATATTGACGATCTCGGATCCGTATTGATAATTGCCGAGCATGCCGGGTTCGATGAATGTCTTGCCGGCATAAGAGATCTCCATGCCGAAGATCCTGTCGGCTTCAGTGGCGTGACCAACCGATTCATGCAGTTGGAGAGCCAATTGGCTGTTACCGATGATGATATCCGCTGTTTCGTCTTCGATGACCGGCGCGGTGAGCAGATCGGTCGCTTCCTTGATGATCCGCTCGACATTGTTCTCAAAATCATGATCGTAGAAGAGTTCAAAGCCGCCCCGTCCGGCAGACATATCACCTGGCCAGCTTCTTTCCTGGATCTTGCCACCGTCGGATGAAACGACATGCATGGAAGGATCTGTGTTGAAGCACGAGAAGTGGGTGTAGGTGCCTTCGGTATTGGCATAGAATTTTTCCTGGCGGAAAAACCGGGCGGTGACGCTGGAGAAAACGATCCGGTCTTGAGGTTTGATCGCTGTGGCAAGTTTGCCCAGATAATCCAGTTTTTCGGCTTTGTCCATGCGGAAAGGATCGATCTTGGGACGGTGATGAAACTCGCTGACCGTGGCAGGTATAGGATCGAAACTTACGGACTTTTGGCTGAACCGGCTGCCCTGACGGGCATTTTCGATGGCTCGGGCGATCAGACGGTCAATGTTGGCTTCGTCCACCTGGCGGGATCCGGCAAACCCCCAACAGCCATTGAAAAGGACACGGATGCCGATCGCGTGCGAATCCATGCTGCTGTCATAATTACGCAGGTTGGCATCCTGGAAATAGATCCATTCATAATCGGTGATCGTGATGCGGACATCGGCAAAACTTATGCCTTGGACGGTGAGTTTATCTATGGTCTTTTTGATCAGTTGGTCCATTGTTCTTCCTTGTCAGATGGTTTTAGTGGATGATGTAATATTGAATCCCAGGACTTTGGCATGGGGTGATTTGACCGCTTCGATGCCGAATTGCTCGTAGTTCTGGGAAAAGGGTGTAGTATAACTTTTATTTTCCAGAGCGGCGATATTCTGGAAGATGCGGACGATCTTGTCCGTGAAACGTAAACTATTGACCACTTTGGTAATCCTGCCGTTCTCGATGAGGAAGGTGCCGTCACGGGTGAGTCCGGTTACCGAGGTCTCTTTGAAATTGATGAAATTGATATAGTGTAAACTGGATATATACAAGCCGTGTTCCACTCCGGCGATCATAGCATCCAGATCATCGCCGCCTCCCTGGACTACGAGACAATTGGCGGAATTGCCGTTGTTTTCCAGACCTGTCTTGTGGGAATAGTATTTATTGCACATAAAGTGCTTGAATACGCCTCGATCGACCAGGTCGAGTTTTTGATAAAGGTGACCGTCATCGCTGTAATCGAACCGGATGACATCGGGATCGGAGGGGTCGTCGGTGATCGTGACGAAAGCAGGGAAAACTTGCTCTCCCACTTTGCCTTCAAAGTAACTGCGGCGTTGATCCAAACTCCAGGCGGTCATGCCATAGACAAGATACTGGGCAAGTTCGGCTACGCAGCGGGGAGCGAAAACCACGGTATATTCTCCAGGTTCGACGTCCACCACTTCATTGGCACAATAGGCAAGCTTTTGCAGCAGGCGGCTGCGAAAGTCCGCCTCATCAAAGCGCTTGAAATTCTCTCCGCCAAATGTCTCCAGAACAGTGATCTGGGAGTCGTTGTGCACTGCTTTGACCTCAAAGAAGATGGGAGAGTTCGTCCATTGCTTGTCCAGGCCGTTGCTGTTTATCAGGTGGTTTTGGGTATGGTTGCAGATAAAGGTGCCGTAGAGTTCAAAGTTATGGGGCTTAACTGCTTCAGCCATGCGGGAGAGAATATCGGTCTTGGCTGCCAACGGCACGGCTGTGATGTTGTTGGTCTTGGGGAGTTCCGGCGTCTTGCCGAGATCATCCTCGATATCCACGAAATCCGGATCCTCAGGCAAGGAATCGATCAGTTCCAAAGCAGCAGCAAACGAATGGTCCAAAGCGGCGGGTCTGGGATTGTCGATATTGAAACCGTATGATTTCTTTCCTTTGTGGATGGTAACGGCAAGTGCAAAGCACTCCTTGCTGATGTTGTAATTAGTCTGGCTGTGATAGAATCTCAGGAAATCGGTCTGCCACAATTGTCCCTTGATGACATACTTGATATCCTTGTGTCGGCTGAGCGAATCATGAGCGTATTTCATCATTTCTTTCATTGATGACTCCATTGTGTCGAGATTTTTAGATCCAGGATTGGGTGTTATGTCGCTTTTTGGGGCGGGCGGTTCGCCGGATCAGATGTCCTTTGCGGGCGAGAGGTTTGCTGTTGTGGACGACGTGCTCGCCGCCGAGATAGACATCAGTGATCGCACCTTCAAGGATCAGGTCATCGCCTGATCGATATTTCAAGCCGGTATTGGTCTGGGAGTTTTGGTCAAAGACGATAAAATCGGCATCAGCGCCAACAGTGACCGAACCCTTGCGGGGGTAGAGGCCAAGCCGCTTGGCAGGATTTTCCGAGATCATTTTGAGACAGGTTGCCAATGGAACCTTGCGCTTCTTCCAAAGCTCGGAGAGGATATAACATACGCTGATGCGCATAAGTGAATCATCCTCGCCGGCAAAACAGATGTGTTCAGGTTTGTGGGGCATCGGTGCGGACGCCAGATTGGTGAGGACATAAATCTTATTGCTCTTGATCAATAACTCCAGTTCTTCGATAAAGGAAGCAAAGTCACTACTGATCGGATACATTGGAATGTCGATGGCACTGATCTCACGCATCAGATCAGGGATCTTGAGCGCGCAAGAAAGATCCGAGCGTTTGGAGATGGTATTGATAAATTCCAGAGTGGCGTAATGCGATACCTGACGGATATGGATGGGATTTTCCTGCATCCGTCGAAGCAGTTTCTTCACCGCTGAAATATGCGCTTCCGGAGTGTAAATGGAATTGACCTCAATATCATAACCGCTGAACGAGAACAGCGTATCGTAGGCATAGATCTTGAGAAACAGATCCATCATTTCCGTGTAGGACAGTGCTGTGATTTTGTCATTGGGACTGGGATTCATCACGATCAGCCCGACGATCCCCGCATTCCACAATTCCTGGGCGGTCTCGGTATAATAAGGATAATCATCCATATTTACATGCCCCCAAAGTGCCAAATCACACCAGGAATGGTCGTTTATGCTTTGATCGTGATCGTCCAGATCCTGTGGACGATAGATCGGACTGGAGGTATAAAAATCCATGTCTGCCAGGGTCGTCCATCCTCCGCATAAAGCTGATTGAGTAAGACCCGGAATGCCGGATTTGACATTTGTATCCTGATTCAAATGACAATGGATGTCCACGGCTCCGGGGAGCAGCATTTTCCCCTCGAGATCGATTATCTCTGCCACATCCTCGGTTACGATGTCGTCCTGGGTAATCTTGATGATCCGGTGGTCAAACAGGACATTGACTTTTTTGAGCGCAGTGGACTTGGTGGGGATATATGCATTGGCGATGAGTTTAAACATTAGCCGTATCCTGCTTCAAAACAACTGAAGGGGCTCTTTGACCGGATGTATTACTCATAATCAATCCTTTTCCGCCGCCGCCAGATCTTTGTCGATCGCGTTCAGCATGGCTCCTTCGGCGAAATATGCGAATATTTTGCGAGACCGGAGCAGCAATCCGGTCATCTCTTCGACGTTTCCCATTGCTTGAGCGATCTTGGCTTCCAGCCACAGGTCATAGGCAAGATTGAGGTATATCTCGTAAGTGTAATCAATCTCCCTGGCTTTGCTAATGTGTCTCCGTGCTCGCTCGGGGCGTGAATGAACGAGGTGATAATAAGCCAAACTGTAATATCCGGTGGAGACGATTTCAGGGCTGATGGGGCGATTCTGTCGGAGACGGCGATGATTGAGCGTAGTAAGTCGCTCCAATTGCCTGATATAATCGTTATTCATCTGTTTCATGCGAGCGTCTGCCTGCACCCGGTAACTCAATATCTGGATCTTGGCGAGATCGGGATAATGGCTTTCGATGATACCCAGTTGACGAATATCCTGCCATTTTTGACCTTGATAAAGGTAGTAAAGATCCAGTATCCTCAGATGATAATCGTAGAGATTGGCATTGAGTTCGATCAGTTTGGCCAGGTCAGAGCGGGTTTGCTCAAAGTCACCCGGAAAGCCCAGATGCAATTGATTCCTGGCAATACCCACCATACAGATCACCTGCCCTTCCAGATCGTCGATCAATTCATAGTTGCGCAATGTACTTTCGTATCCATCAATACTATCGGACAGCCGACGGTTAAGTTCGAGACGTTGTGCCTGTTGGAGCAGCAGGTCGGCATTTTGTTTGGTCTGGGAGATCGGTTTTCGTGGCAGGGTGGAACAAGCGCTCATGACAGCCAGCGCAAGGATCAGCATCAACCATCTATTCATCAGGCATTTCTCCTATCCTCATGGCGGGGCTGTTGGCTTTGCGGGACGCGGCTCTGATACCTGAACGCAGCAAAGGATGGTTGTTTAATGCTTCCAGCGTCCTTTGAGCATTGGCAAGGGTCATATTGGTATTGTTGATCAGTAAGAGAATCTCGGGATTATTGCGGTTTAGAAAGAGCAGCATCTGTTCGGTTTGCTTGAGATTGTCCACCAGTTTGTTCAAGGTCTGATTCAGCGGTTTGAGCAACATATCGCCCGTGGGATCGATCATCTTGATAATCAAACTATCGGGTTCCTTCAGATACGAGGCGGTCTCGCTAAGAGAATTGAGGATGCTGTCGATATGCTTCATCTGGCGGTCTGCCTGTTGAGTGATGGAAGATACGTTATTGAGGATCTGAAATACCGCGCCGGCATCGGAGACCGCTTGGCGGTTCAAGTTTTGCGTGAACCGGTTCATTTCGGTCAGGATGCTTTCCAGTTCGGTCATTCCGGCATCCGCTTTTTCGGACAAATTTGCCATATTGTACAAGAGGCGGAAGATGGCACCCTTGTCGGGATTATCGTCATGAGTCAATTCCCCGGTCAAAGTGGCGACGTTTTCCATGATATTGGTGATCACTTCGGAGGTGCGGGGAGAGATTTGACGCAACAGACGCCGGCCCTCCTCAAAATCGGTTGATATGATCATGTCGCCTGGAGCGGCCGGCTTGAGTTCGCTGGGATTATTGATATACTCCAGAATAGTGCGGTTTGTAATGGGATTGGTAGTGCGCAGGATCACGGAATTCCGCACCATAAAGTTCTGATAGCGGTTGAGAACGTAAAAATCAACCCGAATATTCTTGTCTTCTGTCAGATTGAACTGGCGGATCTTACCGATCTCAAAACCCTTGAATAGAATGGGGGTCTGAGTTGCCAACCCATTGGCATCCTGAAGCGTTGTCCAATAGTAAGTGCGTGCTTCAAAAAGGTTTTGCTTGATTGCCATGAACATTAGTGCCAGCACCAACACCGCCAGTGGAATGACCACAAATAGCCAGACGATCTGCCGAGCGTACTTCATCTTAAACTTTTCATACATTTTTCACCACTGTAGCACTAAATAATACAGGGAGCTTTATGTGTCAAGGTTTTGTTGAATTTTTACTGACAGACCTGTGTCCGTAGAGTGGATGAACACCGTTCGATCGGCAAATCTGCCGCTTAATTCGCTATCGTAAGAAGCAATGATCATCGGCTGTTGGGAGGCATATTCCGTCAATACGGATATCAGCAGATCACGTTGTTTGTGATTTAGCAGATACAATGGGTTATTGATCAATAAAACTGCCGGTTTGAGCATCAGGGCCTGAATGAAACACAGCATTTTTCGTTCGACGGGTTTGATCAAAGCAGGACGTAGCTGCAGGTCAATGTCGATCCCAAATCTTGTTGTCAGAGAGGCCAATTCTTCCTCAAATCGATGCAGGTCATTGCCTTCCCATCTCAGTTGATAAGGCAGATAGAGGTTTTCCTTCAGAGAAAGATTGGACATCATGATGCCGTCTTCAAAGACATAGGCAAAGGTCTTGATCAGAGAGCGCTCCGAGATGTATTGATCCCATAGTTTGTCGTCCAGGTAAATCTGTCCTTCCTGCCACGGATCCAGCCCGATCAAACAACGTAACAATCTTTCCGCCCACATTTCCTCCTCATCGTAAAACACCGTAATTCCATCAGGATGGAAGTCAAGATCAAGATTGCGCCAAGTGTCATCGACGGTGAACGAGGAAAAAGCAATGTGCATAACCTCAACTCAGGTAATAAAATGTAGCCGTGATCAGGATGTCGGCGACGATGATGATAAAGATCGATTGCACCACCGCTTTGATCGTCCTCTGGGGAACTTCTGTCGATGCGCGCTGCACCCGGAGTCCTTGATAGGAGGAGATGATAGCGATGCTAAAGCCAAAGATCAAGGGCTTGATCAGGGTCATTATGATATCCTGAAAATGCAAGATGGACATAAAGTCATTGATGAAAGCCCGAAATTCGATCCGGTTAAAGATTGTCGAAAAGAGCCAGCCGCCCAATACGGCGATGATATTGAAATACAATGTCAGAATGATCATGGCAGCCATGACGCCGATCAGTCGTGACGCCACCAGATATGACAGCGGAGATATGCCAAATGATCTCAAAAGATCGATCTCACGGTTCACGACCATGTTTCCCAGTTCAGTGGAGATCGCTGTCCCGCTTCGGGCGATCACCACCAACGCTGTCATGATCGCACTCAATTCCCGTACCACGACCGTCACTAATATGATGTGTACCCAGATGCCTTGTCCAAAATTACTAAGCAGATTGTAGCCCTGGAGGATGATCAATCCCCCCACCCCCAAGGCTATGAAACTGATGATCGGAAGCGCCTCAAATCCCGTAAACAGGATCTGCTTCAATACTACGGCAGAACTGATACTACGGTTTGGACGAAAGTAAAAGACCGCTCCCATCACCTTGATCAGATAGGAAAAGAAAAAGTCCTGGGCGGACTTTTCTTTTTGGACAACGCTCATGGTTATCTGATTGAAAAAAACCAATATGACTTCTATCTGAGAATCAATGTCTTCTTTACCGAAGTGTAACGACCGGCATAGGATACGACCACTTCATATTCGCCGGAAGCAACGATCGAGCCATCATCGCCGTGACGGTTCCAATATAAATCCACGCTTTTTACTACCGTTCCACTGAACAAACTTTTTACCACCCGACCCCGCAGGTCACGTATCACTATCTGCACCTCAGCGCTTCTTTCCAACCCCACATCGATCCGGGTATAACGATCCATCGGATTCGGTGAGATCTCAAAGTGAGTGATCAAATTCTCTGTTTGAGCAGACAAGGCCACCAATGTCATGATCACCATCAGGGTAAATATCACTGAACTCTTTTTCATTCTTACCTCCAAGAGTATCATGCGGTATACTCATGCAATTACCATTCCTTCATGATAAGTAAAATGCGATCAGAAGGGTACTTCAATTTTGGGCAGCATCTTTTCTGCCCAGAGGATCCCGCCCCAAACGCCGCTGCGGTTACCCATCGCCGCCTTGGCCAGATGCAGATGGTTTCTATTTTGGATCGGGATGCGTTCAAAGACCTGCTGTCTGATCATTTCCCAGGGGAAGTCGGATACCTCGGACATACCTCCGCCGATGATGATCATATCAGGATCAATGATCACCGTGATGATCTCAATGCCGGTGATCAGAAAGTTTACTCCTTCATTGACAACCCGGTTCACACTCTCGTCATATGTGGCACACGCAAGCATTTTGCTATAATCCCAATCCCCGGCAGCAATTCCCATTGACTGTAAACGATTTCGCATGCCGTTCATCGACGAGTATGCTTCGAGGCAGCCCTTTCTCCCGCAATTGCAGTCCAATCCATTATCTACCACTTTGATATGACCGGCTTCCAGAGCAAAGCCACAAGCTCCGCGATAGATCTCATTATTGATCACTGCACCGCCGCCAATGCCCGATCCCAGCGTCAAGCCGATTACGATCCTGGCCTGTGGATATTGCGACGCCTCGCAATATGCCATCAGATTAGCGTCATTCTCAAACCAGTAGGGAATCGCCAAATTGCCAGGCAGGAGTTCGGATACTGATGTTTCGCTCAAATATGGGAGATTGGGATTGATCCCCATCAGGATTCCACTTTGGGACTGCAAAGTGCCGGGTATTCCGATTCCGATGCCTGAGATCTGTCCAGTTTCGGATTCGCATCTTCCGATTATATCCGCCAACGCCTGTCTCATAGCAGCCTTGCCGGATTTGGGAGTCACTACCGTAGCAAATACTTCGATACCTTTCTGCCGGTTACCCCAGCCATATTTGATAGCAGTGCCGCCAATATCAATCCCCAGATAGCGTTTCAGACCGTGGTCGTTCATTATCCTAATTCACTCACCCAGATTATCCAGGGCGGCTTTGGTCTGCCTGTAGCACGCCAGAGCGGTATCAAAGTTCCTTATCACGTCTCAAAACCCTGTTATACAACAATTCTCTTGCCCACTTCGCTCGGTCGGCGGGATATTCCCGCTCGGTATATCTGATGCCAAAATCGGCCTTGGCAGGACGACAACTGATACTCATCAGTGGGATGAGGCACTGCAGAACAAACTGCAGATGACATGATGGGTGCCGTTTGGTCTTGCCGGACGATCGCTTTTTGTGCTTCGCCTATCGTATGAAAGTCCTTCTCCGTCGCCTGTGCGTAAACTTGCCGGACGAGCAGGGCGATCTCGTCATCGCCAAAATGCTTCTCCAAACACATCCCTTGCCGGTCAAACCACAAGACAGATCTGCCATGCCGTTCGATCTCAGTGAATTTGTCGGGGCTGTCCACGCTGGTGACAGTTATGTCCACATAAAACAATGCCGGTGACGGATCAAGCAGATAAAATTGCTGGGACAGTCCATGTAATGCCAATTCAGGGAAGATTATCCCGGATTTGATGCCATACTCTGCCGCAAGCATCTCTTCGATCTTCTCAAAAATCCGCTTTGTGCCGTTACCCTGTATCACGATCATTTTATCAAGATCAGAATATTCATCGGCAAATCCCGTCGCTCGGGCTCCGCCTTCCCAGATAGCCACTACCGCCGGATCCGACCCCAACGACGCCGTCAAACGACTCTTCCATTGCGGTTGAAAGTCAATCATCTCATTTCATGCCAAACCAGTATCCGTCGTTCATATCCGCATCAAATTGCTTGCGGTCGCCATCCCCGGCGATCTTTTCCCCTGCCTCCTGCGCCAGAGCGTGATATTTCTCAAATTCTGCTTTATTACCATGCAGCGCCATCACCCGTGCCATCGCTTCATAGCTGTAGGCCAGATCCCAATCCGCCGCTTTGACCTCTTCGGCGATCCGTAGCGTGTTTTCGGCATGGTAACATGCCGCTTCCTTGTGCCTCAGCAGCGTGTAAACGTGCGCTATCATCCATTCGCCGCGCAGGACATTGACCGGTTCGCCCACCTGCCGCCAGTGGAAAAGCGAGGCATGAACCATATTGATCAGATAGTCCTCGTCCTGGCGGCTGCGGTCTTCTTTGAGTAAGATCTCCCAACTGCGGTTGAAGGTCGCCGCTCCCATGTCACGGTGAAACTGTTGCATTTCATCAGGCGTCATTTTATACTCCTTTTTCTGTGTCTCTGCGCTGAAAACACCGCCAACCAGCGTCAGCAGGATCAGCAACAGGATGGCATGTCTTAGCGATCTCATCATCATTATCTCCCTTTGCCATTTCATCGCCTCATTCAATTGTCGGCTCGGATATTCGTCAAGTACAATCTGGCATGACCCAAGCGTCTGATTATACTCCTCCCCTGCATCCTACCTGTCTGATAAACTTGCCTTTACTACAGCTATTTTGATTTCCCCACCGCTCACGGGAGCAGGATAAGGTGTTCCAATTCACGGGAGCAGGATAAAAGTGTTCCAATTCACTGGAGCGCTTAAATGAGGAACTCAGACGCAGAGAGAAATGCATCCGAATGTTCCCTGGTAAAATGAGTTGCCTGCGCTTGTTTGGTGCGATACTGCAAATGACCGTTGAATAACTCAGTGAGTTGACTTAGAGCTATCCTCCCTGCTTGATAACCTTAGTATAACCTTAGTATA
>CAYZZE010000014.1:0-27109 GCA_964482845.1 uncultured Candidatus Cloacimonadota bacterium | reverse complement strand
AGCTGAGAGACTGGCTGGATAGCACCTATCACGAAATTACCGTATATCTTGATTTTCCCCCGGCTCACTGGAGCAGGATAAAGTGCACCAACTCTCTTGAACGACTAAACGAAGAGCTCCGGCGCAGGGAGAAATGCCTTCGTATCTTTCCTGATGAGAAGAGTTGCTTCCGTTTGATGGGAGCAATCTTGCAGGGATATTCGGAGGATTGGACAAGTGGGAAGCTATATCTGTCAGAGCCGCTGGAAAAGATTAGAGAAAATCGGTCGAAACCCATACTGTTTGATTCGACGCGCGACGGGCTGAAGCCCTGCTCCGTCGGCTACGCCTCCTCCGCAGGGCTTCAGCCCGTCGCGGCAAGGTAGCTTATTTTGCTTATCTTGAAAAAGTACTTGACTGATAGAATGAGATTGGATACAATGCATTCGGTCGTTTGGCCTAATATAGAATGTGAGAAACGAGGACTATAAGATGTCCTCAAACAACCTGAGAAACAATGAGTTGGAATTTACACCAACATTTGGGACTCAACATTGGGATGTCCTAAAAAACTAATCCATTATATGCATTGCAAAACTAAATTGAGGAGTGTCTTATGAAGTACCTGGGATGTATATTGGCCGTAAGTATCTTTGTGGCAGGTTGTGTTCAAACTCCCGTTGCGGTTTCTAGACCATGGAACAGATCACTTTCAGATACTGAGATTGAAAAAGGGTCAAAGATCAGTATAGTAGTCAATTGCGAATCAACTCCACTTATTGGGAATGAATCACTTGTTAAAGACAGGATCAATGAGACGGCGATTGATTTACTGACCAGAAGAGGATTCGTTGTTTCACGGGATAATTTCAAGTATCTTATGAAGATCAACTATAGTACGAGGCAAAGTGATCAGGATGATGTTCATATCTATCTTAAAAACACATCAGCCAATCTTATGATTAATCAGAGTACCGTTGGGATATTTTCACTGTTATTCAGTCAGTTAAGTAGCCAGACAACAACAATGGTCTCATCACAAAGGAAGTACTTTGTACATACTTTCTCTATTGATGTTGTAGATCAATTGGGTAGGTGTGTATGGACAGCTGATTCAATAATTAACCACGAAAGCATTGATGTGATCGACACGCATAATGCAGCACTACAGTTGGCATTTGGTAATCTACCTAATACTGGAGCATATATTCCTCGAGTACAAAAAGTTAAGAAAGATCGAGCAGAAGATTATCGTGCTTGGTACATGAATAACAGGATTTACCTCTGTCCAGCATTACCAAGTAAGATTCTATTTCCAGGAGATTATGATTCCAATGATGGTCGATTAATGAAAATTAACAATACTGAAGCACTCATGGCTTACAGTGATTTGCTGCTTAATGCGGAAATTGCGCTTCCTTCCGGTTCACCAAAAGAATGGATAAATCCGTTGAACAAAGATATATGGGCAAGCGCAACTCTTGCAGGGAAGTATTATCTCGGGAATGAAACATCACCTACATACATTATCGTAGAACTCGTTGGAAGACCTAATTACTATGTTGTTAGGACATGTAAAGTGGTCGATCATAACGTATACGACAGAGTGATTACATCTCACGGGATATGGATCACTATGATTAGAGAATTCTTTGATTTCTATGTATCAGATTAGCCGTAGTTTCTGATCATTGCCCACACAGTTGTATGAAGAGTTAAAACGCCGGCTTATCACCGGCGTTTTTTAACTCCGTGAGTCATACACATTGCTACAAGGTATTTAACTACTGAGCAGATAATATGAGAACCACTATAACAGCTGTTCCCAATACTCCGCCGATTGCGGCAGTTCCCTGATTTTTTGCTTTACTCTTTCTGTAATATCCCTGCCTATAGCCGTTAATATCGACCTGCTCAGGTAAGAAGGTTGGCTCAGAACCGCTTGCCGCCAATACAATGATGCCTGTGCCGATCAATCCTAAAAAGAATCCGCTTGCAAATCCTCCAAAAAGCCATCCAGTTGACGAATGCAATGCAGTAGCGTCCATTACACCTTGATTGTATGACGATTGGAAATCAAGTTTTTTTACTGCTACAGGAATTGCATCGCTGGATTGTAATTGAGCCAAATATACTGTGTTCCCGTTAACAAGCAAACCAGAATTTAACTCATAATCCCTAAGTAAATCGTCCAAGCGATCCACTGCTCCTAAAGCTGCTACTAACAGCGATAGAATCATAACCATGATGACATACTTCATAACTACCTCCATTTGGTGAGTGCTATTGTCCACAGTCTAGTTAATCTGTCAAGAATACTTTCAATGACTCATAAAAAACTGGTGTTTTTTATCGAGCATCCCCATATCGTAGAAATAGACATTGGGATGCCAAACTGTGATTTTCAATGGCAGTGAATCAATTAGGAAGAGAAAGAACAATCTGGCTCCAAAGCGGACCACTTACCTTCTAAAGCTTTACGATAATACACTCTGGATAGGAAGAGTTGTACAATGATAGTCAGATTATAATACTCCCATCGATGCAAATCAGAACTTCTTAAGCGGATCCAGCCAGCCGAAGAGATTGACCGGCAGTTGTCCCATGGAGTGTAAAAGACCAACGCGGAACATAACGCCACCGAGGTTGATATCGTCATGATAGGTAGCGCCGGCAAGGTCATACTCCTCATCACCAATGATCAAACTGGAACTGAAAGGCGGGGTGCATGCTTTGAGATCGAGCCCGATATTGAACTGCCAGTTCGGAGAAAGCATATAATGATAGTCCATAGAGCCACGGAAACCGAGGATATTGGCAGCCAGTGAGATATCAGTATTGCCCAAGGTGGAGGTGGTGACGAAACGGTCATAGCCGACCTTGGCGCCGAAACTGACGGCATTTCTGCCTGCCCAGAACTTCTTGGACAGTCCGGTGTAGGCAGCGATGGTCAGAGCGCTGCTATTCTCCACGTTGGGATTGTATGTCACCATGGGGATGCCGAAGTCCACTTCGAGGTCATAGAACAACTGACGGATGCCGATGATCGGAGCAAGGTTGTAGGCAAAATTGAGGTTAAATTCCAATTGCGAAGTGGCATCTCCATCAAAGACATAAATGTCATCAAATACCCATGACGCCTCCTCGGGGATATTCATCCCGCTGCGGATGCCCATGGTGGCGCTAAGATCGATACCCAGACGCGGGTTCTCCATCAACACGGCGCCTTCCACCGGTGTGCCATAATACGCCTGCACCAGGGAACGGACATTGCGGTCACTTTCATCTCGGTTATCACCGGTTTTAATGACGCGGGAATAGCC
Source organism: uncultured Candidatus Cloacimonadota bacterium (assembly GCA_964482845.1). Classification (GTDB taxonomy): domain Bacteria; phylum Cloacimonadota; class Cloacimonadia; order Cloacimonadales; family Cloacimonadaceae; genus VGPI01. The sequence continues at coordinate 23,807 of CAYZZE010000014.1, read as the reverse complement.
GATGATCCGCTTTTTGATATCGCCGGTGCTGTCTTCGTAAAGCTCGGCAAAGAAGAAGCCATCATCCAGGTGTACGCCTTCGCGGAATCCGATCTCAGCGCTGAACTTACGTCCGGGCAGACGTTCCATGATCTGGGCGCTCAAAGAGAATTCCGGCATCTCTTTCATACGGACGCCGAGATTTTTTACCCATGCCTGGACAGCATTGTATTGAGCGTGTTCTTCGACAGTGGTGCTGATGACCTCACTGCCCAGGTAATACTTGCTGTAGTCCTTCGCTTTTGCGGCATCCGCAGTGCCGATCCCACGCGAGGTGGCGGATTGCTTGTGGAATAGGGAGACGGTGCCATCAGGAGCGATATGCACGCGATACCAGAGAATCCCTCCCTCGATAATATAGGTGAACTTTGTATCCGCGTAAGTCCTCGTAATAGAAGTAATATAAGGAAGGTAAACATAAGCCGAGTTCATCAGTATCATGAGTTGATCCTCGGTGAGTCCATATTCTCTGCCTTTCAGCCGGGCAACCCGGATGCGCGCCGATTCGTCTTCCAGATCGGCGCGGCGTGCCTGCTGGATCTGGGGATCGGAGAGGATGCGTTTGATCTCAATAGCAACGGTGCGTTCCAAGACCCCGGCGATCGTATTGGCATTGATCACAGTAAGTTTCTGCGCCTCATTGCGGAAGAGGCGGATCTGCTCTTCCGGCAGTTGGTTGTAATCAAAGCGGGGGACTTTGATATACAGATCGATCATTCTTTCAAAAAACCCATAATCGAAAGTACCGGCTTGGCGGGCAACGCCACTCAACCAGACCGATTCCACCGAACTTACGGACTTTCGTTCAAACCTGCCCTGTTCTGCTGCCAAACAGGCGATAGCAAGGGTGATCAGAAATAGGATAACGACTCTTTTCATCATTCATTCCTCCTGGAATCTATCTTGTATTCACTCGTAAAACATTCTTTACGACAAATCAGTATAACTACAATCGCCTCATCCTGTCAAGATAATAGTGCCGGATTAGCGAAGATCGCCGTTACCTTTGATCTATCTTATGCGAACTGATAGTCGATGGGATGCTCGAAACTCTGAAATTCCAGCGTCCTGCCTTCCGGATCGCAGGCAAAGAACTGGTATATCTGGTAGCGTGAATTATGGCGGGGTGGGGCATCAGCAATATCCTTCATCCTCAGATAGATCTCGTCCACCTGGCTGCGTTCTGGGAAAAAGAAAGTGATAATACCATTGAGATCAGCATCTTCCCGACGGCAGAAGCCAAGCAGGAGATTGTCGCTGCGGTAGATGCGGCAACCGCCCTGATCGAGCCAGAGTTCCATACCTAATCTTTGAATGTAGAATTCGTTCAATTCCTCCGGCATCCTGGTCTGGTAAAAGATAATACCAGCCATACGTCAGCCTTTGTTCACTTTCAGTGGGAGATAGTATTGGTCAAAACGCCGCCGGAGATAGAAGCGGATAGCAAGATAATCGCTGATGGTGACGCCGCTGAAGATGGCGATCATCACCATGATCTGATACTTGATGGCGACAAGCGGTGAAGCGCCACCGAGGATCTGACCGGTCATCATTCCCGGCAAACTGACGATCCCCACGGAAGCGATGGTCAGGAGTTGGGGCATCAGCGAGGTCTGCAATGCCTTGCGATAGGCGGGCAGGACGGCTTCCAGTTGATTGGCGCCCAGAATGATGCGGGTGTGATATGCCTTCCAGTTGTCCGAGAGGTTGGATTCAAAGCGTTCCACCGCCAGGGCGCAACTATTCATGCTGTTGCCCAATACCATGCCATACAAGGGGATAAGATAGACGGGCGAATACATCGGAGCGGGTTTGACGACCATGAAGATGATCCAGGGCATCACCAGTAGCGATGCTGCGCCCAGGGCATATAGCAATACCGGCAAAAGGATACCTGATCTGATCTTGAGGCGATTGGTCACCGTCCAGACCGCCGCTCCCAGCATGATCAGCATCCAGCCCAGAGTGACAAATAGATTCACCCATCCAAAGATGAATTGCAGCACCAGACCGATCGCTGCCAGTTGTACAGACATCCGCACAAAGGAAATGAGCATCGTCCGGATCAGAGGGATCCGCAGCTTTCGGAAGATCAGAACAGGAAACAGCAGCAGTGCTGAGCCGATGAGCAGTGCTATCAATTGAATGTCTGCCGTCATGTCCTCACCTTCTGATGGGATATATCCCACCTGTGTTGCCAGAGGTTTTTCCAGGCCGGATCATGGGAGATGGCAATGATCGTGTTTTGCCAGTTTTGATGCAGGCATTGGGCTATCACTTCCGAAGTTGACTGATCCAATGCGGACGAAACCTCGTCCAATAGCATGACCTGAGGATCGAACTGCATGACACGGACAAAGGCGATGCGCTGTTTTTCTCCGCCGGAAAGTTCGCTGGTGCTTGCGCTCAGGATCGGTTCAGCCAATCCCATCATCTCCAGCAGTTCCGCGATACGTTTGCGCCATCCTGCCGTAGAATAGATCTCCTGCCTGCCTTGCTGATGTATGCGGTAAGACCATGGTTCTTGCAACGCTTTAAGGACGCTGCCGCCCTCCAGCCAGGGTTCCTGCATCACCTCCATCACCTGCCGGCGTAGATGCTCCGGACTGATTTGACGGATATCCCGGCTATGGTAACGAATCTCTCCCTCATAAAAAGGATTCATCAGGTTCAGGCAATGCAAAAGCGAGGTCTTTCCGCTACCCGTCTTGCCGTTGATCAGGATCTTATCGCCCACTGACACTTGCAGATGCACCTCATCCAAGAGCGTCCGGTCTTGATAGAACAGACGCTGCAAACTAATATCAAAAACAGATTTGCTATCCTGACGAGGCATGGTGATATTGCTGGTTGGATGCCCAGTATTGTCAATACAAATCTTGTCCGGTATAGGTCTTTAATGTGCCACAACTAACAATCGATATCGTGGATATCAGGCACGATTCCGATTGCAGCGCCACCTTTTATGCTGATCGACAGGTCGCATGTCTTTTTGGTGACAGGGTATAGCTTGACTAATTCTTGGGTGGACGCGCTAATTGACAATGAATTTGCTGATGATCGCCTGGTTATCGGCAAGCGGGTTGTCTTTTTCCTCAATTGGAAGTTGTTCGATGGTGTGGACAATGTCCATTCCTTTGGTCACATAACCAAATACCGTATGCTTGAGATTCAGCCAGTCGGCTCCGTCTGCTTTGGTCACGATTTCGACCGTTACTTTGGTATTGGATTAATTGGCAACCTGATCATCGCTTTGGGCGTAGGCACCCATTGTGAAAGCGGTCAATGCTACTGTTACCAGCAGTTACATGATTCGTAGTGTTATGGACATTCTATCTCCTTTAGTTTCAACTTTCTTCGGCATTTGAAGCTCACTCTTGATCTCATTTCCCGCTTATCAAAGCTCAAAATTCTTGACGATCGCTGAGGGGAACGCTTTACTTGTCACCTGCATTTTTCCCCTTTCCTCCCTGCTTGATAACCTTAGTATAACCTTAGTATAACCTTACGGTCGTAAGGTTATACTAAGGTTATGAAGCAGGGAGGACTAAGGAGAAAGCACTATTCCGAGTGAATCTAAACCTTCTTGAGACCGCTGTATAATTCAGAGCGGTTGACTTAACGAGTATCCAAACTATCTGACAGGCATGATCCTTAGAAGACCTTTGCAGAATTAGCCATAGGGGGGGGGAGGATGTATCTGAGATTATCTGCAAAAATTTGTGAATTTAGCCACAATACAGGTAAAATCCTCCTGAATAGCGTGAAATTTCCCAATTATTATGGCTTTATCATGCCATAATGGGGGCAAATCCCAGAATCTGGGCACACCTCTCCTAAGCATGGTTGGAGGAATGAATTTTCATTGCCCGTTTGATGTTGTAAGCCAGGCACCTCATGTAGAGGTAGCAGGTAGTTTTTCCAAACCCACATATCTTGATCGCGACCAACCATAACTCCGCTTCAGCGAGTCAAATGTGCGCTCTATCACGTAGCGATGCTGAGAAACAGCCTTGTTGCGCTGCTTAATGGTATCATTTTCGGGCTTGTTCCGTTTTCGTTTATGCATGATCATGTCCTCAAGACCGTCAGTTCGGAGTAATTCTTTATTGGCTTCGCTGTGATAACCTTTGTCGGCATGAATGACATTTCCCTCCTCAAGAGGTGTTTTGCCTATCAACTCCGGAAATATCACCGTATCATGAACATTGGCAGGCGTAACAATAATGCTCTCCACGATTCCATTGGTATCGGTCAACACATGTCCCTTATAGCCATAGGGCGACTAATTCCCTTTCTTCATCCGCCTGGCATCGTTGTCCACTGACTCCTCGATGGTCACTGCGGTCGCTTCAAAGTGGGAGAGGATTCCTCTGACTGTGCCTCATCGCCGGTAGGTTCTGTTTCTATTCAAACCTTCTTGCGGGGACGGGCTTGGGACGAGATCAAGGTTGCATCCACCATCTTGCCTTTCCTGATCTCCAGGCCCATTTCGTGAAACTCACCCATGATTCCCTCAAATACGGTCTTATACAAGCCGGACTTAGTCAAGCGGTCGCGCCAACGGCTGATGGTCGAATGATCAGGAGTACCCTCGGTGATGCTAAAGTCGCAGAAATTCATGAATAGAAGATTGGTGCGCAGATAGAACTCCATGTCAGGATCGGACAATTCATACCAGCCTTGCAGCAACAATACCCGAAACATCTTAACCGGATCATAAGAGTCTCCGCCTGTTACTTTTGTCCGGTGGGGATCAAGAGGTTCCAAGTACTTCCTCACTTTGTCCCAGTTCACCATCTCTTTGAACTCTAACAAAAAGTGTTCTAACTGGCTCAGTCTGTTCTGAATGTCGTAGTCGGTCATTGTCATCTTATCTTGGCGCATGGCTTATCTCCTATTCTTGACAGGATGTCAATATGTGGTGCTATCTAACTTGTCAAGGACTATTTACAATATTTTATATTGTTCTTACTGAACAAATCTCGACTCCTTTCTACTTGATTAACGACACATATGCAAAGGTCTTACATAAAGAGTCACCCAAAGCTTCAAATGCGGATCACTTGGACAAATGGGGAAAAACGGGCATTTTGATGATAGTCTGGTGATCCAGTTGGATCGCCGTACACTTTAAATGGGTCAGTGAAAACCTCAAGAAAAGATTACTGAAAACTTCAAGAAAGGATCACCGAAAACTTCAAAAGACCATTGAATAATATGGAGCATTGTTCTAACGGTCATAAACTAACTAACGGTCAGATAAGTTCCGGGGTTGTTACAGCGCCGTCAGAAGTTAGGCGGTGACTTCAGTCACCGTTCAGGGACAAACACATGCATCAACCCGTCAGGGTTGGGTGGTAGGTTCGCCTGATAACGGTGGTTGAAATCACCGCCTAACATCCAATGACGCAGGGAGGTAGATGATATTGCTTTCTCACGACTTCATTATCTCAATATCCGGTGAACCCAATATGTGCAACGCTCTTTTCAAATGGGTCTTGCCTATCCATAATAAGAAAACGTGGAGAGCACCGGGCGGTGTCCCCACGCCTCAGAGGGCATTCTATGTAGGGTCTGTAGGCTTTGTTCAATGTGAGATTTGGCAGGATTTCTATCAATATAGATTTTTGCATATTCTTTATCATATTGAGCGGAAAGGACTTGACTGCACAATAGATGTAAAATACACACCCGATCCATCACGTTTCAGGCGGCTGTTGATTGTTCAATGGTCTTGACTACAGCATAACAGCATTTTCATACAACATGTGGATATAACGTTCCCTAATTCGAAATTTAGTTCCGTGATTATGACCTGTCCTTGCGTCGAAATCAATGTAGATCAGATTATTCTCGAGGGCGTCGATGAATTTATCCATTGAGAAGTTACTCAACATTTTAATGTCGGTATATCTGATAAACTCAGTGTTACCCACTTTCTTCACACCAACAAACACGTAGAAGCAATTAATAAGTTTAGCTCTGACAGAAGCTGCAACATCCTCAAATCCCCAATATGGGATGGGATTAAGACCTCCGAGACCTATTCTATCATTAACACTTGAAAGCCATTCTGAATGGACCGGATCGACTTTACTTGCATCAAAAATGATAGTAATTTTCTCATCCTGCCTATCCAGATTAGCCGTAAAACCTCTATCGCTATACCTTTTGCAGTATATGGTCTGTCTGAAACTTAACTCCGATTCAGGATATTTATTCCCTGCCTCATTATGTTTCCATCCGTAATAAGGCAGTAGAAGGGAAGGAACTATCCTTGCTTGCCTTGGGGAGGGCTCATTGTGTAGTAAGGTTGATAGAGCCGATGAATTCTGTCTCTTCGTTTTCAATTCCCATTCTCCTGAATTGGCAATAGCTAAATTGTTTTCTTTGAGATCGAGCAAATCCTCTAAAATATTCCCCGCAGAGCCGTCATTACCGAACCGGTAGTTTTCGATCCAACCCCGCTTTTTTATCTCTCTGAGTTTAACTATCAGTTCGTCTTTCGTAAAAACTTGAAGCATATCGTGATCCCCTATTTTTATGGTTTCCAAAAATCCAGCAGGTATTCGAAAGTGGTACCCATCGTGATGTAATTACTGGGCCATCCAAAGATGCCAATATTATTAACGATATTTGTCCGATCCCAAATTATCGTATTTCTCAGTTCATAACCTCTTTTCCTTAACTCCTCCACTAATACGATATGAAGTGTAATACGCTTATTCTCCCACCAGAAATCGGGAACATTGACTACACAATGAGCCTTCGGCTTGAGAAGATGCAATAAACCCTCAAAGATATCACCCATGGCCATAGCCCACTCTTTGACTGAGTATGTTCCCAAGTCACGCTCATCTTGTGAGTATTGCTCAATTTTGTTTAGTTGACCGTTATCCCGATCTCTTCTTGATTTGTTTTTTCTTTGTTTGTTTAGCAGGTTGGCGTACGGAGGTGATGTCCAAATCAAGCTGACAGAATTTGGAGGAAGATATTCTTTTATGTTTCTTGCATCATCCTGGATAGCAATCTGAGAGCATTTATTGAATGCCATTGATTGATCTAACCGTTCATTACACAATCCGATATAAATCTCGCTCAGATCAAACCCCAGGCAATTGCGGTTTAAATCTTGCGCTGCAACGAGAGTTGTGCCACTACCTACGAAGGGATCAAGTACTAATTCGCCTTCGTGACTAAATAATGATACGACCTTCTTTGACAAGCTTATCGGAAAGGTGGCGGGATGTTTTTCTTTGTCCCTAATATCTCTTTTTTCGTATATGAACTGCCACACCCCGATTTGAGATACCATCCATTCCCTTGCTGTCATGCAACTAATATGGGTAGGTGGGCACTTACATAGCCGATGGTTCACGTTCTTCACTAATTCCTTCAGACCATTAATACTCTCTTTATTCATGGGTCATCCTCTTCATTTTATGATGGGAGCAGTATTTTGACCTGGTTCTGGAAGTCAATCTTTTTTCATTGATGTGATTCGCACCACCCTCCTCTCTCTATCCGCTGAGAATCGGTTTGACTAAACTCGATAACCCATTTGAAAATACTGATGTAATCGTGATTGAATTTGCAAACCTTTTCTTAGTTAATAATGACTGCGCTGGAAGGAGAGACGATATTGTTTTTTCACGTTCTCGGAATTTGGTGATTCCAGTATGTGTAATGCTCTTTACGAATCAAACTAAGGACATTGATCCCGTATCCTTGCCATCTCTCAAATCCATGATCGCTGTGCCGATGATCTTATTATCTTCCGTCAGTTCCATCACCGTGATGTAGTCCTCGATATTAAAGATTTCATCATCTCTGGGTTTGGCTTTTTCGCATTGGTATCGATAGAGCGTTTTTTCTACTACACAACCCCCATTGATCCAGTTTTCCGGTTTGACCCATACGTCATATCTTCTTCCGTTTTTTTCCGACGGGATTAACTGAGTGGTAGTTTTGAGCCTGTCTCGAGATTGATGAACTTTCTGTGCGAGATGAAAGGGATGGGAGGTAAAGCACGCAACGGGAAATACATCACATCCACGGCATCATCTCCTGCTTGTAATATCCCGCTTGTGATACATATCCTGAAGCCAATATTAAGAATGCGATGGTAGGGCGAACTGTGTCCATAATGCCACCCGATGCAGTGGCTGATTTTCCCGATAAGCCCGGTTTCCTCAAGCAGTTCTTCGAGGACGTTTTCTTCCGGAGTGAGGGTGACTTCCATATATCCACTGGGCAGTGCCCACTCGCCTGCTTCGGGGGCAAATCTTCTCTTTATTAAAAGTAATTCGCTGGCTTCGTTCAGAACCACAGCCGCAACCGCGGGAACGGGATTTTTGTAATAGATCCAGCCACAGGACGGGCAAACTGGACGTAGTTTCTTTTCCCGATCTTTTGTGACCAGGAGCCCGGAGCCACACCTCAGGCAGTAATTGATTCCTTCATACAAAATTATGTCCATGACGCAATGGGATCTCAGCCAAGGGATGTGTCAACCAAATTGGCGGTTGAGGTTATTATAGAACTCTGTAACCCATAGGGATGATTTTTCGAAGGCATCGGGCGGATCAAAGCCCTGTAACAAAAAGTGGGTAAAAGCCGATGATAGGGCACAACCGCTGCCGTGCGAATATTCCCAGTCATGTCTTGCATGCGAGAAGGAATATATCTCAGTAGTAGAGACAAACGCCTCTTGAATGTCCGGCGAGCCGCCATGTCCCCCCTTTACCAGAACGCTGAGATCGTACAGCCGGGCAAGTTTTTGCGCGGCACTCACTACCTCTGAAAAGCAGGTAACTTGTATGCCGGATAAAACCTGTAGTTCATATAGATTAGGGCAGATAAAATCAGCCGTAAACAGCAGATCAAGATACTGTGTTATCATGCCTTGAGAGACAAAGGGGAGTCCCTTGCTGGGCTTTAATACTGGATCGATGACCACCTTAACCTCATGTAAGGAAGAAAAAAACCTCTGTAAGATCCGAATCTGGCTGGGAGAACAAATCGCACCCAACTTGATGTAGCGAATCTCTGGATTGGGTGAGATGTGCTGCAATTGGATCCGTAAAATCTTATCCGCAGTGGGGTATATAGCCATTACCCCACTGCCGTTCTGAATCGTTATCCCGGTACATATACACTGATGCGCTTCTGCCAAAAGGGTAAGGACTCGGATATCCTGATTCAGTCCCGCCCCTCCACTGCTATCCAAAGCGGCAATGCAGAGGATATCAGGATTTTTTATAGTCATTTAAGGTGTTTGTTCGGATGGCACAGAGGTTTCCGCACATACTGCATTGATCAGGAGTTTCGGAAGAAGTTTCCGTTTTGCGTCTGCGTGCCAACTCAGGATCAATACTCAGAGCGAACAACTTATCCCAGTTCATCTCCCGCCTGGCTTGGGCTATATTATTATCCACATCCATCGCGCCTGGATATCCCTTGGCAATATCCGCTATATGGGCAGCGATACGCGAAGCCATGATGCCCTGTTTTACATCTTCCTTGTCAGGCAGGCACAGATGCTCTGCGGGAGTCACATAACACAAAAAGTCCGCTCCCGCAGCAGCAGCAACCGCACCACCAATTGCTCCACAGATATGATCATACCCACTGGCAAAATCAGTGGGTAGAGGCCCAAGAACATAGAAGGGAGCATTATCACACAGACGTTTTTGCAGAAGCACATTTGCCATAATCTGATTGAGTGGAACATGCCCAGGACCTTCCACCATCACTTGAACTCCTGCTTCCCGGGAGCGTTGCACCAATTCTCCCAAAACCAGCAATTCGGCTATCTGGGTCCGATCTGTGGCGTCCATAATTGCTCCAGGGCGAAATCCATCCCCCAAACTAAGGCATACATCGTGTTTGACACAGATATCCAAAAGCCGGTCATAGAATTCATACAACGGATTCTCACTGCCATTGTTCATCATCCAGCGTTTTAACAACGAGCCACCCCGGCTTACTATTCCCAAAATTCTCATATCCCTGAGGTGGGCAGCAAGAGAGGTTTTGTTTATCCCGGCATGAACGGTCATAAAATCCACTCCCTGCTCCGCTTGTTTTTCGATTTCGTCAAATAGCATATCCGGTTCAAAACTGCGGATATCCTTATTCTTTCTTTCCAGATAGGCGGCCACGGCATAAATGGGTACCGTGCCAAAGATCAAATCGGTCTCTGCAAGCATGATTTTACGTGTCCTATCAAGGTCTCCAGCGGTGGAAAGATCCATAATGCTATGCACGCCAAGCTGTTTACAAACACGGATCTTATCCACCTCGGCAGCGGGGTTGCAGTCAAGTCCGGAAGTACCGATATTGGCATTAACTTTGGTACTCATGTTTTTACCAATGGCAGTAGGGATGGCATTACGATTGCAGTTGTGAGGTATAACAATATGACCGATTGACAGCAGCCGGGTCAGTTCATGGGAATCTATGTGTTCGGCTTGGGCAACTGCTGTGATTTCTTCTGTATATCTACACTGACGGGCGGAAATTAACTGAGTCATTTTTACTCTCCTTTAGTATTTGTGCAATTTGCCGGATCTTGCTTCTCAGTTCCGTTACATCCCTGCTCAGAGTGAAATAACGGATCATAGCGATATTTCTGGCACCTGCAGCCAGGACATCTGGGAGTTTGTGAGGAAAGATACCTCCTATGGCGACAAGGGGTATGGGTGCAATTTTGACCACTTCTTCCAGTGCTTTGGATCCTTGTACGGCATCCGGTTTTGCCTTCGCGGGCGTGGGATAGATCGGACCAAAACTCATGTAATCCGGGCAACGGGGCACAAAGCCACTATTATAACTCATACTCAATGCCTGGACTTCTGGTATGCTGTGGGTCGATACACCCAGTAACATATCTGGAGGAAGTAACTTTTGTGCCATATCCCATGGCGTGTCTTCCGGACCCAGATGCACTCCATCCAAATCTCCCAGGATGGCCAAATCCAGTCTATCGTTGATCAATAACTTGCTGTTGCCACCAGTGGTTATGCTTTTCAGCCGTCTGGCCAGCGCCAAAAGTGCTCTGTCATTCAGGCGTTTATCTCGCAGTTGCAGCATCGGGACACATTCATCTGTGCAAATTTCAATAAAGCGTTCATAGCCCAGGATCGGCTCCGTAGCCACAATGTACAAGCCGAAATCTCGCACCTTAGCCCTTCTTCAGTGCCTCTTCGATCAGTAGGGCTGCCTTGGCGCCTGATAGAAGCATCCCACCAAAAATAGGTCCCATTCTGTTGCTACCGCTCACTCCACAAGCGGCCATGCCGCTCACGAAAAGACCAGGGTAAACTTTGCCGGTGAATTCCACTGCTGCTTTTTCTCCCTCTACGGCATTCATTGAACGTTCAAAAACTACTTTCTTGGTGGGAATGTCTAAATCAATATGATTCTTATGGGTCAGGATGGAGACGATTTCGCATGGGTGGCCAGTTCCGTCTAAGACAATCTTTGCCGTGATACAAAGTGGATCAACATGCATTTTGTTCATCGTGACAGGAGTCCAGTTGATAACAATTCCACTCACTCCATTTGCGGATACGATCACATCCTCAACGGTGATTCCCGTAAAGATCGCTGCTCCACGATTAGCGGCGGTAAAAATCAGGGCAGATGCAGCTTCAACGGCATCCGCCAGAAATAGCCCATCTCCGGCGTCATGGTATTGGATTTGAAATTCATCAAGGATTGGCAGTGCCTCGCGTTGGATTACTATTTGATTGAAAAGCATGGCACCTCCCCACATCCCTCCACCGGGTGCGAGTTTTTTTTCGAAAACCGCTGTTTTTATACCGCTTGAGGCAAGTTTGGCAGCACATACCAGGCCCGAGGGACCTGCACCTACGATGATGACATCACACTCCAAGTGTGACTCAAGTTTTTGGAACCATCCTTTGATGATGGCAGAAGATATCTGTTTTTCCATGTTATCCCCTATAAGTATACTGTCAGGGGGATATGTTAAGAGTATGACACGCCTTCGATTAATGAGAACACCTTGAACGGTGGAACATACTATCCTACGCCGGTATTATCCGGATCAGGTTCGAAGGGTATAATCTCAGCAGGACATCGTCCAGCACCCCTGTACTGGGGACAACTCTCACGAATCCATATCATCTGTCAATGAAATTCTTCCTCCCGGCAAACAACATACATTCCCTGCCTGAAAGTCCCGCCAACAAAGCACTTGAGTAAACTGCCTGAAATGAACACAGGTACCAGAACACACAAAACGGTATGCAGACTAATCTTCAGTACCGGAAACAGTCAAAACGAGCTGGAACGGGGCATACAATCAAAAGAGTGTTGCGCATACTGGAATCACCAAGTTTCGAGAACGTGAAAAAAACAATATCATCTCTCCTTTTAGTGCAGTCAGTAATAACTAAGGATTATGCCTGTCAGATAGTTTGGATACTCGGTGAGTCAACCGCTCTGATTTACTCAGCGGTCTCAAGAAGGTTTAGATTCGAGCGGAATAGTGCTTTCTCCTTAGTCCTCCCTGCTTCATAACCTTAGTATAACCTTACGGTCGTAAGGTTATACTAAGGTTATACTAAGGTTATCAAGCAAGGAGGATAGTTTTAAGTCAACTCTCTGAGTTATTCAGCGGTCTATTCAATGGGAAGGGACTCTGCCCGGCAGAATAGAAAAGGCAGGGGGTCACGTATATTTAAACAGCACGTCCAATTACCGGGCAGCCTGTTTCAGGGATTGACAGGGAGAGGAAACGGAATCCCGGCTTGGATGGCACTTGTAAAACACTTTCAAAGGCAGTTTATCAGGATGGGAGGACGTCCAAGACCAAAAACCGCGGATATGGTTACAATAATTCATTTGACAAGTAAGGGTGTCATAGGAAGATGGGCTGATATGGAAAGGATAAATTTGCGAGCCGGAAGTGCCGAAATAGTCAGGCAATTTCCTGATCAGTGGGGTTTGCTCGGTTTTTGGCGGGGTGAGGAATTGCTCTATCTTGCCAAGACGAGCGACCTGCGGCGGAAACTGAAACGGATGCTGGAAAATGACGATATCGCCTCGCCGGTAAGGGAATTGATCCATGTGGCGGATGGCGCAGGATTTGAGACCTATCCGGATGCGGTGAGTTCGCTGATTGCGGAAAAGATCATGCTGACAGGTGGAACGCCATTGTATAACAACCGCTTGCAGCAAAGCAGGGATTACGTCTATCTGGCACTGGATGCGCGCCGTTTTCCCTTCATCGGCATTCAGGATTACACGATGGAGGACTGGGTCTATCTCGGTGCTTTCCGCAGCCGCTTCTTCCTGATGGACGTGATCGATGTTTTTTCGCGTCTGCTACGTCTGCCGTTTTGCGAAACCGGTCAGCATCCTTGCGAGAAATTGGATCGTCGGGTGTGCCAGGGCTGGTGTCTGAATCTCGCGGTGGAAGAGGGCAAAACAAGATCGGGGGAAAATACACTGGACAAACTGGAACAATTGATCAAAGAGACCTATATGTATCCCCAAGAGGCGATTTTGAACCTTTTTCGCCTTGAACGTCAACGCTATTTTGACGATCTGAAATTTGATAGAAGCGAGATGCTCGATATCGAATTGGGTCTGCTGGAATCATATTACGATTGGGTGCGCTTTTTACATCAGGCGAAAGAGATGCATTACGAGACGGAATCATTCAAAGTGGAGAACGGTCAACTTGCCTGGGCAAAAGTGAATGGGCGTGAATACCGGTTTGCGGTATCGCGTCCTGATTATCGTCCCAACGAACTTTTGGCGCTGGCCAAGGAAATGGTGGACGAAAGCCGGATATTATATGAATACAAAATAGGAGATGAAAAAACAGGTGCACGACCAGATATCGGCAGTGGAAGGCGTAAAAGCCAGTTGGCAAGGTAAAGTAAGAGATATCTACGACTTGGGTGATCAGTTGCTGATCGTTACCTCGGATAGGATATCCGCATTTGATGTCGTCTTTCCCAATCTGATACCGGATAAGGGTAAGATCCTTAATCAGATCTCGGTGCATCACTTCCGGACCACCAGACATATCGTGGACAACCACTTCATCAGCGATCTCGTGAGCGACTATCCGGAGCAATTTCATCCCTATGCCGCGTACTTGAAGGATCGGAGCATGCTCGTCCGCAAGACGCGGGTGATCCCTTTTGAGTTGATTATCCGCGGGTATATCACCGGATCCGCCTGGGCGGAATATAAGAAAACCAATACGGTGAATAGTATGCTGATGCCGGAAGCGATGCAGGAAAGCCAAAAGTTTGTGCAGCCGTTGTTTACCCCTTCCACCAAGGCGGAAGCTGGGCATGACGAGAATATCAGTTATCGCGAACTGCTGCAACGCATGGATGAGCGATTGGCTGTTTATATCAAGGACAAAGCCCTGGAACTCTTTAACTACAATCACGAGATAATGCTCCGGCACGATGTTATCCTGGCTGATACGAAGTTTGAATTTGGTGCGATAGGCGAAGAGATCTTGCTCATCGATGAAGTTTTTACTCCCGATTCTTCCAGATATTGGGCACTTCAGGATTATGAGATCGGCAAGACGCCATTGAGCTTTGACAAGCAATATATTCGGGATTATCTGACTGAAGCGGGCTGGAACAAACAGCCGCCGGCACCCGAATTGCCCCCGGAAGTAGTGGCAAAGACCCGACAAAAATATATCCAAATCTATCAATTGATCACAGGAGATACAGGCCAGCGATGGTAAAGATTATTTGTATCGTGGATGACGAAGAAGAATTCGTGGAGAATCTGCGGATCGAGATCAATCATCTGCGTCCGGATTGGAAAGTGATATCATTTTCCTCTGGAATGGAAGCGTTGCAGGAGATCCTCAAAGGTAAAGTGGATGCGGTGGTGACCGATATCGCCATGCCCGATATGGATGGATATGAGCTATACTGGCGGGTGAAGGACTACAGCGAATCGATCCCGGTGGTCATGATGACCGGTTTTGGCTATGATCCCAATCACGTCCTCGTCCGATCCCGGCAGGATGGCTTGCGGGATATCCTGTATAAACCGTTTGATACGGAACATCTGATCAACCTTATCGACGAGCACCTCGCCGGTGACTGATCCGGTCAGGGTGTAGAGTTAGTGAAGCAGGATCTGATCCAACGGCATCTGCTCAGGCGATCCTGGCTCAGTTACTTGCTTTATCCGCTTTCACTGGTGTGGAAAGCGGTGGTCGTACAGCGCCGTCATCAATGGCAGAAGAATGCTTTTACGGCACCGGTGCGGATCATAAGCAGCGGCAATCTAGTCAGCGGAGGCAGCGGGAAAACGCCATTTACCATCATGCTGGCAGGACTGTTACAACGCAATGGGATCAAGGTGGGGGTCTCTCACCGGGGTTACAAAGGCGCCTATGAATATGCACCCTCCCTGATCTCCGGGCGGGATGGCGTTTATCCGGAAGCGTTGCAGGCAGGGGACGAGGCACAATTGATCGCAGAACGGCTGCCTGGGGTGCCGGTGGTCTGTGGCAAAGGTCGCAGAACTGCCATCCATCTCTTACTCAAGCGATATCCTGACCTGCAGGTAGTGATCCTGGACGATTCGTTTCAGCATGTCCAGGTAAGGCATGATCTGGATTTTGTGTTGTTCAGCAGCGTCACGGGACTCGGCAATGGCTATCTCCTGCCTGCCGGATATTTGCGTGAACCCCCGTCCGTCCTTAATGAAAATCACGTCGCCGTTATCACCTGTCCCGAAAGCGAATCACCGGAATCGATCGACAGGCTGGCAAAACAGATCAGCCGTCACACAACCCGGATCATTACCAGCCCGCTCAAGGTGGAAGGTGTCTTTGATCTTTCCGGGGCGCAGATCAATACCGAAGTTTTACGCAGGGAAAAGGTGGCATTGGTCTCGGCGATCGGCAATCCCGAAACATTTGAGCGTAGTGTCTCTGCTTTTGGAATATCATTTGAGCGGCATTTCCGCTTTCCTGATCACTATGACTACCGGGATGAAAGCGCAACTTCCAGGTTAGCCGAGTATTGCACCGGCAATAATATCCAGCGGCTCTTGACCACGGAAAAGGACTGGATAAAACTCAAAGGCGGATCCGGTCGTTTGCCCTGGCTTTGTTTTCTGCGGGTCAATGCCCAACCTTTAATCACAGAAAAAGAATTGATCGAATTAGCAATGGGTGGGTAGCGGGATGGAAGAGGCCCTCGATAAACTGCAACTGCTCCACTTCTTCCTTATCTCCTATCTGATCTCCAGGGTACTCGTCACGCAGAAACTTCCCGAACGACTGGTCTGGTGGCTGTTTGAAGAGAAACACATCTCGTTGAGCCGACTGGTTTGGCTCCTAATCATCGGCACCGGACTACTCTCGATGATCATTGCCAATGTGATCACTTTGCTCACCCTGCTGCCTTTGGTGCTCTTGATCCAAAACGACTATAATGCACCGGACAAAGAACATCGTAAATTTTCCACACTCATACTATTAGCCGTGGTTTGGGGGGCAAACATCGGGGGAACCGGGATGCTCACAGGAACCACGACCAACGGCATCCTCGTCGGCTTGTTAGAACTCAATCGATTTGAGATCAGGTATGCCTTTACCTTCCTTTCCTGGATGGCTTGGGGGATGCCCCTGGTCATCTTGCTTTGCTGTCTGGGATGGCTGATCATGATGTTGGTATTCAAGCCCAATCAACAATTGTCGGTTGACCGGATAAAGCAGAATATGAAGACCTTTGACGTGCCGCCCCACCTGCAAAAGATCAGTATCACTTTGGTCTTGATCTTCCTTGTCAGCTCCTCAATGCTGTCATTGGCAATGAGTATGCTCAAGCACCTGAGACCACAGATCTATCTGGTCACGACGCTATGGACATTTTTCTTTCTTTATCTGATATTTTTTAAGCGCTACCGCTCTTCTCACAAAGCACCTAAGGTGAGATTGCTGAAAACCGAGGACATCTTCCACGATCTGCCGAAGAAGGGATTTTTGTGGATCTTGCTGGGCTTGGCGGTGACGGCTGTCCTGGTTGCGCTCCAATTTCCCGCACTGGTCTCGCACTGGACGGTTGAATGGCTTATGGCGGATTATTCAGTGTTGCTGCTCTACTTGATCGTGGCTCTGATCGTCACTTTGGTGACGGAGATCGTCAGCAATTCGGTGATCCAGATCAGTATGATCGTAGTCCTGTTGCCGTTGAGTAAATTGTATCCGGAGATATCCTGGCAGATGCTGTTGATCATCACTTTATGCTCCACCTGCGCCTTTATGTCACCGCTGGCTACGCCTTCCAACGGACTGGGTTATGGCAGTTCATCCAAGATCTCGCTACGGCATATGCTGCTGGCGGGATTGATCATGAATATACTCTCGGCGGGATTGATCACAATCTGGGTAAACTACTGTGTTCCCTTGGTGTTACGTTTGTTTATCTGATCCTGCCCAGAAGGTTCAATTGAGCGGCGGCAGCGATGGCGGCGGTTTCTGCTCTCAGGATCAGGGAACTTACTGAGACGAGCGGGATCTGAAGCCGCTCAAAGAGAGCATGTTCCTCATTGCTGAATCCACCTTCGGCTCCGATCAGGATGCAGATCGCTTCATTCATCTGCGGCATAATATCTTCCAGCCACAGGTCGGGCCTCCGTTCGGATAAAACTATCGGTTTGTGACCATCTTCACCGATCCGGGTTAAAGAACTCTCCAAGTCATAAACATCCATCACCTGGGGCAGATAGGGGCGGTCACATTGCTTGCTGGCAGCGAGAGCGACTTTCTCAAATCTGACCTTGGTGTTTGCGGCAGGTTTGCGGATAGTTCGCTGACAGACCAGAGGATAAAATACGCTGCAGCCAAGTTCGGTCGCTTTCTCCACGATCCACTCGTCATGCCTGTTCTGCAGCAGTGAAAACGCCAGGCAGTACTTTGGTTTCAGATCCGGATATGCTTGTGCCGATATGATCTGTAAAATGGCGGAGCATCTCTCGATGACGACGATCTTGGCTTGGGCGATGATCCCCTTTCCATTATTGAGGGTGAT
This sequence comes from uncultured Candidatus Cloacimonadota bacterium, assembly GCA_964482845.1. Classification (GTDB taxonomy): domain Bacteria; phylum Cloacimonadota; class Cloacimonadia; order Cloacimonadales; family Cloacimonadaceae; genus VGPI01. The sequence goes on along the minus strand of CAYZZE010000014.1, from coordinate 5,703 downwards.
CCCGTCACCAGGGCGATGCCTTGCCACCCGGCTCAGGTGGTGGAATTCTTCGCCCATTATGTTTATCTGCTTTGTTTGCAGCGTCAGATCGGGAACGTAATAGGAGGGCATCGGATCAGCCGAAAAAATCCTTGAGGCGGGATATGAATCCCCTGCCGGGCTCGAGTTTGTGCCGCTTGTCAAATTCCTTTAGATTAGTGAATAGTTCCTGCTCATCCTTGGAAAGCCGGGTAGGGGTCACCACAATAATGCGCACGATCAGATCCCCTTTTGCCTCTGAATGCAGTGCGGGCATGCCCTGTCCCTTGGCACGGAGTTCCTTGCCGCTCTGTGTTCCTGCCGGAACTTTGAGTTTGATGGGGGAAGCCAGAGTCGGTACGATGATCTCGTCTCCGAGAGCCGCTTGGGCAAAACTGATCGGATATTCGATCAGGAGATTGACGCCGCTACGGATAAATTTGTCATCCTGTTTCTCGTGGATGAGTACCAGGATATCGCCGTTGCTTCCACCTCTGGGACCGGCATTGCCGATGCCCCGCATCCGGATGTATTGACCTTCCTCCACACCCGGTGGGACTTTGATGCTGACTTCTTTGAATTTGGGTGTTCGTCCCTCGCCATAACACTTGGAACAGCGGTTCTTGATGATCTTGCCTTCGCCGCGGCAGGAGGGGCATTCCGACACCTGTTGCATCTGTCCGAATAGCGATTGCCTGATCTGCCTGACCTGTCCGCTACCCCGGCATTGGCTGCAGTTCTCGGATTTGCCGTCTTCAGAACCGCTGCCATGACATTTATCGCAAGCACCTTTGACGTTGATCTTGATGGTCTTTTCCACGCAGGAGGCGATCTCCTGCAGCGTGAGCGAGAGTTCAATCTGCAGATCTTCCCCACGGTTCGAGGATCGGCCGCCACGTCTGCCTCCTCCACCGCCAAACAGTGAGTCGAAGATGCTGCCAAAGCCGCCGAAGAGGTCATTGATGTCATCAAAGTGGGTAAAATTCTCCCACGAGAAGCCACCGCTGCCAAATTGATTTTCGATGCCGGCGTGTCCATATTGGTCATAGATCTGACGCTTTTGCGGATCACTCAACACCTCGTAAGCCTCGGACGCCTCTTTAAACTTCTCTTCCGCATCCTTGTTATCGGGGTTTTTATCCGGATGAAACTGCATCGCCAGTTTGCGGTATGCCTTTTTGACCGTGGTTTCATCCGCATTTTTTTCTACGCCGAGAACTTCGTAGTAGTCACGTTTTGGCATCTTTACCTATCCTTATGGCCGTGGACATAGAATGCCCCAATCCGTTATTTATCATCGACCACTTCATATTCGGCGTCGATCGGACCTGGTCCCTCATCCTGTGGCGTTTGTTGTTGCTGAGCAAAGTCATCAGGATTAAATCCAGCGGCATTGGGATCGAATCCACCAGCTTTACCCTGCTGTTTCTGGACATCGGCATAGATCATTTCCGCCAGTTTGTGCGCTTTCTTTGCCAGTTCTTCGCGGGCGGTTTCCAGTTCGCTCTTCTCCGTTGCTTTTTCATGGACCTCTTTGGCGGCGTTGATGGCATCGCCGAGTTCATTCTTTTCGCTTTCGGAGAGTTTATCGCCATATTCCTTCATGCTCTTTTCGGTGCTGAAGATCATGGTATCCAGTTCGTTGCGGGCAGTGATGAATTCCTGCCGCTGTTTGTCTTCTTCGGCATGCATTTCAGCGTCTTTGATCATCCGGTCGATATCTTCCTGACTCATGGAACCGGCACGGTCGATCTTGATCGACTGTTCTTTGCCGGTGCCTTTGTCTTTGGCGGAGACGTGCAGGATGCCATTGGCATCGATATTGAAGGTCACTTCGATCTGAGGGATGCCGCGCGGGGCAGCCGGAATGCCGACCAGATCAAAGCGCCCCAGAGACTTATTGCCATCCGCCATTGGACGTTCGCCTTGCAGCACATGGATGGTGACGGCACTCTGGTTATCCGCTGCTGTAGAGAAGATCTGGCTTTTAGTGGTCGGCACAGTGGTATTACGGGGGATGAGCGAGGTCATCACGCCACCCAGGGTCTCAATACCCAAAGACAGGGGCGTCACATCAAGCAGGAGCACGTCGTTCATGTGTTCGTCGCCGCCCAGGATAGCGCCCTGAATGGCAGCGCCGACAGCGACCACCTCATCCGGATTGACGCTGTGATTGGCTTTCTTGCCAAAGAACTTTTCCACCGCTTCCAGCACCGCCGGGATTCGGGTACTACCACCCACCAGCAGCACTTCATCGATGTCCGAGGTCTCCATTTTGGCATCTTTGAGCGCTTGCCGGCAGGGACCGAGCGTACGTTCCACCAGGTCAGCGGTGAGACGATTGAATTCAGACCGGTTGAGATCCAGATTGAGGTGTTTGGGTCCCGTGGCATCGGCAGTGATGAAGGGCATATTGATATTGGTCGTCTGCGTACCGGAGAGTTCGATCTTGGCTTTTTCCGCAGCTTCTTTCAAGCGCTGCATGGCCATCGGATCTTTGGAGAGGTCGATCCCTTCCTGTTTCTTGTACTCGGCAAGGATCCAGTCGATGATCCGCTTATCAAAGTCATCGCCACCCAAGTGGGTATTGCCGTTGGTGGATTTGACCTCCACCAAACCGGATGCGATTTCCAGGATGGAGATGTCAAATGTTCCGCCACCAAGGTCATAAACTGCCACTTTCTCTTCCTTTTTCTGTTCCATGCCATAAGCCAGAGCGGCAGCGGTCGGTTCGTTGATGATGCGTTTTACTTCAAGGCCGGCGATCTTACCGGCATCCTTGGTTGCCTGACGCTGGTCGTCATTAAAATAAGCCGGGACGGTGATCACTGCCTCGGTCACGTTATCGCCCAGATAAGCTTCGGCGGTCTCTTTCATTTTGGTCAGCACCATGGCTGATATCTCCTGCGGCGTAAAGTTTTTATCCTCGGATTGGATATAGACCGCGGCCTGACGTTTGAGACCGGAGATCACCTTATACGGAACTTGCTTGATCTCTTCGTCAACTTCATTGAAGGCGCGTCCTATAAAGCGCTTGATCGAATAAACCGTGTTTTGCGGATTGGTGATCGCCTGGCGTTTGGCGATCTGACCGACCAATCGCTGTCCGTCTTTGGTAAATGCCACGACGGAGGGTGTTGTGCGGGTTCCTTCCGCGTTGGTTATGACGACGGGTTTGCCGCCTTCGACGACGGCGACACAGGAATTGGTGGTTCCCAGGTCAATTCCGATTATCTTTCCCATGTTTTCCTCCATGTATTCTATTCATTTGTTATTCCATTGGATACGGCTACGCGGGCGTGACGGATCACCTTCCCGTGCATCTCATAGCCGTTTTGGATCACTGCCGCCACGATATTCTCTTCATACTCCGAAGAGATATGTGCCAATGCCTCGTGGCATTTGGGATCAAATTCCACGCCCAGGGCAGCGATCTTTTTGACGCCCTCTTTTTCGAGGACGCTGCGCAATTGCTGTTCTATCAACATGATACCTTTTACGAAGGCATTCTCGCGCTGCTCATCGGATATTTGCATCAAAGCGCGCTCAAAGTTGTCCAGTACGTCACAGATATTCAGCGCCAGTCTTTCGCTTGCCAGTTTGATCCAGTCCGCTTTTTCCTGATGGGAGCGACGCCGGAAGTTATCAAATTCCGCCATGGCGCGCAGATATTTTTCCTTCCATTCGAGGCATTGCTTTTCCATATCGGTCAGGCGTGCCTCCATATCCGGTTCTTCTCCGGCGATCTTTCGCGTTTCTTCAGTGCTTTCGCCGTCGCTGGGCACGATTTTGTCTTCGCATTCTCTGGCTTGCTTTTTCTTGCTCATCTTCAATAAATCACCTCATTATTTGTTGGGTACCATCATTCCCTTGCGGGTGGTCTGCGTGATCGTGGCGGCAATATCTCTCACCAGAGGGATCAATTTCCGGTAATCTGTTCGCATCGGAGCGATCACGCCCAGATATCCAGGGATCTCATAGATCTCATAGCGGGCGAAGATCACGGCAAAATGCGTCCATAGCGGATCGCTTAACTCCTCGCCCAGCAAGACCTTAACGCCACTGCTGCGGTCATATTCAAACGGCGCAGGATCGCTATCGGACACTGTTCGTGACATCCTGTCGTTTTTCTTCAGATCTGCGCCCTGCATCAGTTTGAGCAGGACATCCTGCCGCTGGATCATGTTCATAAAGTTCAATATATTCACTTTGGAATCGAATTCCGGTTGTTCCAAAAACTTGATGCTGCCGTCGTAGTGGATGAAGAAATCACTGATCTCGATGAAGGCGCGATGCAGTTCACGCAGGAAACCGCTGATCAATGTGGTATCATACTCCAAGTTTTCCCGCATCTCCACCAGATACTTATTGGCGATGTCGTAGATGCGCAATCCGGCAAGTTCGTCATTCAGATAACGCACCAAACGCTTGAGTTGCTCATCGCCCAGATCATTCTCGCATTTCATGATCACTGTCTTGTCCAATCCGGAATCCAAACTCATCACAAAGATGTACTTATTCGGACCGATACGGAAGACCTCCAGCTTGGCAAGGTACCCGCTCGATACTTCCGGTTCGGCGACAAAACTGAGCTGATCCGTCATTTGGGCCAGCATTTGCATTATGTAATGGAGTGCCTGCGGTGTGTCCTTGTAATAGTGGATCAGTAGGTCGCGTAAGATCTCCATCCGATCATTACGCACCCGGTCATGATCACCGGCGATCAATTCCAGATACCGACGGTAACCCTGGATCGTTGGCACCCGACCGGAGGACGTATGCGGCTGCTGGATCAGATTCATCTGCTCCAGTTTATACAGATCCAAACGCAAGGTGGCAGAACTTACCTTCGTCAGATGCTTGTCATTGAGCGTTAGCGACGAAACCGGTACATTCGACCAGATATACTCATCCACCAGCGCTCTAAGTGTCTCATTCAGCCGTAGTTGATTCTTTTTCATGGTCTCCCTTCTGAAATTTTAGCAATCTCCACTTCTTTCTGCTAATCTGAGGACAATATAAGCTGGATTGGGGAAATTGTCAATCAAATTATGCGACTGCTAAGACTTCAGACCAGAAAACTATAGATAAGAGCGTTGCACATACTGGAATCCCCATATTTTGAGACCCTGAAAAAACAAAATCGTCTCTCCTTCCAGCGCAGTCGGTTAAAACTAAGGATTATGCCTGTCAGATGGTTTGGATACTCGTTGAGCCACCCGCCCTGAGTTATCTAACGGCCTCAAGAAGGTTTTGATTTAAGCGGAATAGTACTTTTTCCTTAGTCCTCCCTGCTTCATAACCTTAGTATAACCTTACGGCCGTAAGGTTATACTAAGGTTATACTAAGGTTATCAAGCAAGGAGGATAGTTCTAAGTCAACTCTCTGAATTATTCAACGGTCTTTAGATATAGATATAGACTCTCGCTGAAAACTTCAAACATCATCACCAAAACTTCAAATCAGAGAAATCATAGTATGATTGGGCACTTCATAGCTGGAAGTTTTTATCACAATTTCTTCAAATCGCCATCACCATTTCTTCAAACTTTTATCACCGTTTCTTCAAATAACATCACCGTTTCTTCAAGCTTTTATCATACTTTCTTCAAATCGCCATCACCATTTCAAGACCGTTGCACATAGGTGTATCACCGGCTTCAGCCGGTCGTTGCACTGGCTTC
>CAYZZE010000013.1:22205-27945 GCA_964482845.1 uncultured Candidatus Cloacimonadota bacterium | reverse complement strand
ATCCGGTACAACAACCGGATAAATCCGGTGTTGCCGATTATTCAACGGTCTTATAATTTATTGACGGTATTCTTCGCAGTGCCAGATACCGCTGGGATCGGAACTGAGAGCGCAGGATTTCTGCCGGGAGCAATTGCGGCACAAGCCCTGGCAGGATGACTCCGTTTCGTCGCCAAACTCGTAGGACAGGGTGGAAAGAGGGACTGCGGCAAGGTAGGTGTCTCCGTCTTCATAATCGGAACAGTCAAAAACCAAGCCGTTTTCATGGCTCATCGTGCATATCGGATTGCGCTTGCAATAGGCGCATAGTCCTGCTTTGTTGAACGAGCGGTTTAACAGCGAATGAGCGACCAGGGCTTCGATTTCCGTCTGTCTCAGTTTGATCTTGGCTTCCATTTTTACCTCTTTTGACGTAACAGTGATAGGGGTCTTAGATTGAACAGTGCATTCTCCGTGCCAAACCACACGCTGTTGCATCACACGAGCAGGAGAAAGCATAAATTCATCAATGACAATAACATAAAGCGGCATTAAGCCGGTCGCCGTCACTGGAATGGATAAGGATGCCCTGCTACATTATGCCCCACTGGGCAATTATTCCCCACATCGAAGGTTTAGGATGATAGTTCTTGACTAATTCGCTATTTCTGGGAGAAGGGCGCGATCAAAGCATACAAGGATACTTCATGGGATTTAACAAAATGAGCGGTCATCTGGACGAACAAGGAGTCAGGAATGGGACATCCGGGGCGAGCCAACCGGTCTCCAATTTCATCCGTTACATCATCGACCGTGATCTGGAGAGCGGTAAACACCGGTCGATCGTGACACGTTTTCCTCCTGAACCGAATGGCTATCTGCATATCGGACATGCCAAATCCATCTGTCTAAATTTTGGCCTGGCAGGGGATTACGGTGGCGTATGCCATCTGCGTTTTGACGATACCAATCCTGCCAAAGAAGAAGCGGAATACGTGGAATCGATTATGGAAGATATTCGGTGGCTGGGCTTTGATTGGAAAGACAAGTTGTTTTTTGCCTCCGATTACTTCGAGCAATTGTACGAGTATGCCGAAAACCTGATCAAACGAGGCCTGGCATTCGTCTGTGACCTGAGCCAGGAAGAAATGCGTGAGTATCGGGGAACGCTGACCGTTCCCGGCAAGGATAGTCCCTGGCGCAACCGGTCGGTCGAAGAGAACCTCGATCTCTTCCGGCGGATGCGGGCAGGAGTATTCGAAGAAGGCAGCCGTTGCCTGCGCGCCAGGATAGATATGGCTTCACCGAACATCAATATGCGTGATCCGGTGATCTACCGCATCAAAAAAACCGAACATCACCGCACCGGCGATCAATGGATGATCTATCCCATGTATGATTATACGCACTGCATATCTGATGCCCTGGAACGCATCACGCATTCGATTTGCACACTGGAATTTGAAGACCATCGTCCGCTTTACGACTGGTTCCTGGATCAGTTGCCGGTGCCCTGTCACCCCCAACAGATCGAATTTGCCCGGCTCAATCTGGCTTATACCGTGATGAGCAAGAGGCGTCTGTTGGATCTGGTGGAAGGAGGATATGTAAGCGGTTGGGACGATCCACGGATGCCAACGATCGCCGGCATGAGGCGTCGCGGCTTTCCCCCGGAAGCGATCCGGGAGTTTTGTGACCGGATCGGCGTCGCCAAAGCAGGCAGTATCGTGGATTATGAACTGCTGCAATTCTGCGTAAGGGAATACCTGAATAAGGTCGCTAACCGGTTCATGGTCGTGCAGGATCCCCTCAAAGTGGTGATCGAGAATTATCCCGATGGTAAAGTTGAGGATATTAGGGCCGACAACAATCCCGAAGACCACACTGCGGGAACGCGTAAGATACCATTTACCAAAGTGATATACATTGAGCGGGACGACTTTAAACCGCTCGCTCCTGCCAAATGGTTCCGTCTCGCTCCCGGCATGGAAGTGCGCCTCAAACACGCCTATTATATCACCTGCAAGGAAGTGGTGACCGATCCGGCAAGCGGTGAGATTATTGAATTGCGTTGCACCTATGACCCTGAATCTGGTGGTGGAAGCACACCCGATGGCAGAAAGGTGAAGGGGACGATCCATTGGGTTTCGGCGGATTATGCCCTGCCGGTGGAAATCCGGCTCTATGATCAACTGTTTACCTTGCCTGATCTATCCGAGATCGAAGAGGGTAAGACCTATCTGGATTATTTGAATGCATATTCGATCAAGGTGATACCCGACGCTTTGGCTGAATCCAATCTCGCTCATATCAATCCCGGTGAGCGTTGTCAATTCATGCGCCAGGGCTACTTCTGCGTCGATCCCGATACCACCGGGGACAGGATGGTTTTGAACCGGATCGTAACTCTGAAGGATACTTGGGCGAAACTGGAGAAAAAACTGGAAAGTGGACTATGATCCCGCTGAAAGTGGATATGATCATTACCAACGCTGGACAGATGCTTACGCTCAAAGGAAAGACTCCGCGTGCGGGCGAAAAAATGAATGACCTGTCCATCATCATAGACGCTGCTCTTGCCATCAGGGATGGATCGATCCGGGCGGTGGGGAAAAGCGCTGAAATCGAAACCCAATACGTCAGCGATACGGTTATCGATGCCAAAGGCGGCGTCGTAACCCCCGGCTTTGTGGATGCCCATACTCATCTGGTGTTTGGCAGGACGCGGGAGGATGAATTTGCCCGACGGCTAAGAGGTGCGGATTATGTCCAGATCGCCAAAGCCGGCGGAGGCATCAAATCCACGATCAAAAGCACCCGGGAGACGGCTCACGACAAACTATACGAAGATGCTCTGCGCCGTCTGCGGAGAATGATATTGCAGGGCACGACAACGGTCGAATCCAAAAGCGGTTACGGTTTAACCGTGGACACCGAACTGATCCAATTGGAAGTGATCGACCGCCTGAACAGTGAAAGGACAGCGGATGTGATCCCCACCTTTTTGGGAGCTCACGAATTTCCCGCCGAATATGCCGATGACCATGAAAGATACATCGATATCCTGATCAACGAGATGATCCCTTCGGTGCACATGCAGGGGATAGCCCGTTTTTGTGATATATTCACCGAGGCACACGTCTATAACATCGAGCAATCCCGACGTATTCTCACCGCTGCCAAAGACAATGGATTGATGCTCAAGATGCATGCGGATGAGATCGAACCCCTCGGCGGAGCGGAGCTAGCAGCCGAGATGGGCTGCATTTCCGCCGATCATTTGGGTGCCACATCCGATGCCGGGATGGAGGCAATGCTCAAGGCCGGAGTGATCCCCGTGCTGTTACCGGCGACTTTATTTGCTTTACGCAAGGATCGATATGCCTCTGCCCGCCGGATGATCGATATCGGACTACCGGTAGCGATCGCCACGGACTTCAATCCAGGCAGTTGCAACTGTGATTCGATGCCCTTTGTGATCTCTCTTTCCTGCCTGAAGATGAATATGACGCCGGAAGAAGCGATCACCGCCGCCACGATCAATGCCGCCTGTGCGATCGGGATGGAGGATAAGGTAGGCTCCCTGGAAAAAGGCAAGCAAGCCGATATCCTGATCTGGGATGCCGATTCTTACAATTTCATCCCCTTCCATCTCGGCAAACCCTATCTGAAGTATGTGATCAAGAAAGGCAACATCATCGATCACGATCCGGGCAATTAATGGAACGAACCTCTCATTCCTACACCGTGCTAAGCGTCCTTGCCAGGACAAAGTATCATGTCCTCTATCTGGTCAAAGATAATGTAACCGGAATTTCTTATGTGATCAAGACTCTGAATGACACCTGGCAAAGGGATGAGAACGCCAAGGACTTTCTCCGCAATCAGGCACATGTGGAAAAGAAACTGAAACATGCTCATATCTGCGAAACCATCGACTTTCTTGACCGGGATAATAATATCCACGTCCTGCGGGAATGGATGAAAGGCATTGACCTCAGAACCATGCTGGAAAGCGATGCTGGATTTCCTGATACCGATCTGAGCATCAGATGGCTGAAACAAATACTCAAAGCACTGATCTATGCTCATGCCATGGGTATCTATCACGGACATATCAATCCCGATGGCATCTTTGTCCTGGATGATGGCTCCGTCAAACTGCATGGCTTTGCCCAATCACATAATGCCTGGTTGCGGGCTGACCTCGGCAAACCGCAATTCCATCCCCTTCATTACATCGCTCCTGAGATCTACAATGGGGAAAATTGTTCCAATACCAGCGATATCTATTCGCTGGGCGTGATCGGTTATCAATTGCTTACGGGACGGCTGCCCTGGCATCTGGACAATAATCAGGAGCCACTCCAGCAAAAACCCCTGTCTTTTACTCGTCCGGTGATCGATCCTGACCTCATTGGCGCCAAAGTGCCAAACTGGCTTTATACAGTTCTCAATAAAGCTCTGGCGGTCGATCCTGCCAGGCGTTTCCCCTCATGTTCGCAAATGCTCAAAGCGATCGACAACGAAACTGACGTCGGTTATCAACCAACACTACAGATACCCGCCCCAATTACTACGTCCAGACCTGAACCGCCTCGATCCATCGTTCCTGATCCGGCGGAAGACAAGATCTTCGATAGCGGAGGGGAGGTCATCCAACCCGAAACGGAACCGGAAGAACCAACCGCGGAGACCATGCCGGAATATACGGAAATAGAACGGGAATCTCGGTCCAAACCAAGCAATCAGCCGTTTATCAGGGAAGCGGAGGATGAAAATTACGCTTCAGTCAAGCCGCACATCAAACCTGATAGCCACCGACGGATCACCATCTCCATCGGTAAAGACGAAGAAGGGCAGGAACTAAGCAAGATGAAAAAGAAATTTATGATCCTTATGATCCTTTCTCTGGCGATCCTTGTCTTCATCGCCGTCAAGTATTTTGCCGGCAGGCAGGAGAAAGGACTCTCGCCGGACAGATCGGTCAAGCACGAGCAACAGGATATGCGGGAAGACCTCATGCCCAATGAACTGATCGCGATGGTATTTGTAAAGGGAGACACGGCAGTGGTGGGAAGTATGTCCCCGGATGCTGATCCTGATGAATTTCCCCTTCGCCAGTTAAATCTGAAGAGTTTTTATATCAGCAAGTTTGAGATTACCCAACGTCAATGGCGGATGGTATTTGAAACCAATCCCGCACGCTTCAAGGATGACGATCGTCCCGTGGAAAATGTGTCATTCTACGATGCGGTGGAGTTTTGCAACCAGAAGAGCATTTTGGATGGGTTACAGCCCTGTTATGAGATCAGGGACAACGAGATCTTCTGCAATTTCGATGCCAATGGCTATCGCCTGCCCACGGAAGCGGAATGGGAATTTGCCGCCAAATCGGGCAGGAGATATGTGGACGAACCATACAGCGGTTCCAACGACCCCGACCGGATCGGCTGGCACAACCTCAATAGCAATGCCGCCACCAATCCTGTCGGAAGTTTAGACCCCAATCAACTCGGGATTCATGATCTCAGCGGCAACGTCTATGAATGGGTTTGGAACTGGTATGCCCGCTATTCGGTCAGCACCAGGGATTTTTATTCCGGACCGGAAACCGGCACCGATAAGGTGATCCGCGGCGGTAGTTGGCATCACGACAAAACAGACATGCGGATCACTGCTCGCAGCTTCGTCAAGGCATACACCAAATCCAATTACATCGGATTCAGGGTAGTCCGTAACGCCAAGTGATCCGGGCGGT
>CAYZZE010000013.1:0-22105 GCA_964482845.1 uncultured Candidatus Cloacimonadota bacterium | reverse complement strand
AAATCCAATTACATCGGATTCAGGGTAGTCCGTAACGCCAAGTGATCCGGGCGGTTAATCAAAAATCAAAAAGAGAGCTTGAGCACCGGAAGCCATATCCATACGGAATCATTGTTCCTGTCTTTGACAAATCTTACGAGGGCCAATTCATAAGAAAAGTCCTGCCTGTAGAACCGGATTCCCAGCACGATGAGGTTGCGCATCTCTTTGAATATGGATTTGGTCGTGTACATAGCCTCAAAATAGAGCAAACGCCGCTTACCCAATTGGAAATCCGCTCCCCCCATCCAAACATCAAGATAATCTGTATTGCCGTAGTCAACTCCCAAACCCACGCCGCCATGCAAACGGACCCTTCCCAGATCAGAAGACCCCACCACTCCGGTTGAAACCAAGTCCAATAACGGCGTCATCGTCAACCAGGAGGAAACATCAACCTTTTCGCTCTGGTGAAGCCTATACTTAGCGCTGCTGGTGATCCCGTCAAGTAACTCCTTATTTAAGGGAAAGATAGAGGATAGATTCAACTGAAGATCCTCGGTGACACCATAACCAAGAGTATAAACAACAAACCACCAGGTGGATGCCTGAAACATCCCTTTCGGTATTGTATAGGCAGTAGGTATGAACATTAATCCACTGTCTCCATGACGGTAAGTGATAGCAACATCTTCTTTGATCTCAGGAGTTACCTGGATCACCGGGTTATTGGTCGATACGATCTGGGCAGTGAGCAAACCCGCACCGAAAAGTGCGGTTACGATAAGCATGAATCTCTGCATGATCACCTCGATAATTAAACTGCGAGCATGAGAATCCAAAATTATCCAGACGTCAAGTGTTTCTTGATTGATTGTCGCCGTATGATTTGCTTCAGCTTCGCCTCAGTTTCGTCTCGTAATCATCTCGAGTATCCGATACGATCTCAAGAGAAACCTAAAGTAAAATCGAGCTTATTTATAAAGGAGAATTCTGATTTTGATTGACAATACCGGCGGTTCAAAAAAATCGATCCGCTAAGGTGAATTAAGACAATAAACACACGAGGAATAGATGAAAGTTTATGATATGAAAAAGCTTCGCAATCTTCTCTTGCTGGGTTCCAGCGGAGCGGGCAAGACCACTCTGGCAGAACAGATATTTTTAAAATGTGGGGCTACAACGCGTCTCGGCAAGATCGACGAAGGTAACACGGTATTGGATTTTGACCCGGAAGAGGGTGCGAAACGGATGTCTCTCGGCTTGAGCATCGGCTTTGTCAATCACAAGGATCACCGGATCAATATCCTTGACGCTCCTGGCTGTCCGGATTTTATCGGCGATGCGATCGTGGCGATGCAGGCAGTGGAGACAGCGGTGATCGTTGCCAATGCGACCGGCGGCTTTGAAGTGGGTTTGGAACTCAATTGTGAGCATCTGGAAGGCGAGAAAATAGCCAAAGCATTGGTAGTGAATCGAATGGATAATGAGCACGCTGATTTTGACAAAACGCTGGAAGCCATCCGTGAGAATAGCGCATTGCGTCCGATCGCGGTGCATCTGCCGATCGGCAAAGAAGGTTCCTTTACCGGTGTGGTGGATATTGTTCGTCAGAAAGCGATCAAAGCGGATGGCGAGACGGACATACCAGATGATATGGCAGACGCCGTGACTGATGCCCGTCTGCATCTGATGGAAGCCGTGGCGGAGACGGATGAAGACCTGCTCAATGAATTTTTGGAGAATATGGAACTGCCGGAAGACAAGTTTATGGCTGGATTTCGTAAAGCGATCGCCAATGGCGAAGTCACCCCCGCTTTTGCCACTTCCGCCGGAACTGGCGCTGGAGTGAATGCCTGGATCGATGCCGTGATCAATTATCTACCTTCACCGGCTGACCGCAACGTGGTTGATGTTCTTTCCGGTGGCGAGCCGAAGACGATCATTGCATCCGCCGATGGTGATATGCTGGGCTATATCTTCAAACTCTATGCCGATCCCAGCATGGGTGACTTTACTTATCTGAGAATGATCTCGGGCACGATCAAGACGGGAATGGAATTTTTGATTCCGGAAAAAGACGCCAAGGACAAAGCCGGCAATATGTATTTTATGATGGGTAAGAACCGTAATGACACGTCGGAGATCAAAGCCGGAGAGATCGGTGCCCTGGTCAAACTCAAGAACGCCAGGATGATGAATACCATCACCGCGGTCAATTCCAAACTGCAGTTACCGCCGGTGGAATTGCCCTCAACCACGTTCTGGCAGATGATCCGAGCCGCAAATCAATCCGATGAGGACAAGATCGGCACGGCTTTGCAACGCGTGATCGCCGAAGACCCCACGATTAAATTTGACCTCAATCTGGAGACGCACGAGAACGTGATCTCCGGTATGGGCGAACAGCAATTGAACCTCGTGATGAAGAAGATGAAAAACCGCTATAAAGTGGAAGCGATGATGAAAGAACCACGCATTCCTTACAAAGAGACCATCATGGGCAGCGCTGAATCCCAATACCGCCACAAAAAACAATCCGGCGGACGGGGGCAGTATGGTGAGGTCTATTTCAGGATCAAACCCACCGAGCGAGGGGAAGGATTCAAGTTTGTCAATGCCATCGTCGGCGGCGTGATCCCATCAAATTATATCCCCGCCATTGAAAAGGGAATCGTGGAGACTATGGAAAAAGGCATCATCGCTGGTTATCAAGTCGTGGATATCAGCGTGGAAGTGTATTATGGTTCCTATCACGATGTGGATTCATCCGAAATGGCGTTCAAAATCGCTTCGTCCATGGCGCTCAAAGAGGGCTTCAAGAAATGTAAACCCATCCTTCTGGAACCCATCCATGACCTTACCATCATCATACCGGCTGACTATATGGGCGACGTGATGGGTGATATATCCACCCGTCGGGGACGAATCATGGGTATGGAACAGCGCGGTAAAAAGCAGTATTTGAATGCCCAAATGCCCGTGGCGGAGATGTATTTCTATTTCCCGGCGCTCAAGTCGCTTACTCAGGGACGGGGACGCTTTACCCAGAAATTCTCGCACTATGAGAAGGTCCCGGACGATATCACCCAGAAAGTGGTCTCCGCCTGGCAGGAACAGGAATAAATCACTCCCGAACAAGATTGAAGCACGAAGTCCCGTTACCTGTCAAGGTGACGGGACTTTTCTAATATGAGTCCCAAAACATCTTTCTTGACACGATTGAGAAAGGTAAATTTGATGAGACTCGCGCTGCCTGACCGGGCAAAGCGCCGATAATTATGACATCAGACGAAAAACAAGAGGTAATGTATGTCCGGACACAGTAAATGGAGTACGATAAAACATAAGAAAGCCGCAGCCGATGCCAAACGTGGCAAGGTCTATTCCCGAATCGTCAAGGAGATAATTCTCGCCGCCAAAGCCGGTGGCGGAGACCCTGAATCCAATCCCCGCCTGCGCACGGCCATCGCTACGGCCAAAAGCGTCAACATGCCCCGGGACAATATCGAACGTGCCGTCAAGCGCGGAACTGGCGAGATCGAAGGTGCCGCCTATGAGGAAGTGAGTTATGAAGGTTATGGTCACAACGGCGTGGGTATCGTGGTTGATGTCATGACCGATAATAAAAACAGAACGGTGGCAGAACTAAGACATATATTTTCCAAATATGGCGGCAATCTCGCCGAGACGGGAGCGGTATCCTGGAACTTTGATCAAAAGGGGTATTTCACTGTACCGAATAATGATCTGGATGAGGACGAGTTTATGATGACCGCTCTGGAAGCCGGGGCGGAAGATGTCCAAAGCGAAGATGAGAACTTTGTGATCTATACACCGCCATCAGATTTCCATACTGTACTTGATAACATCCAAAAACAGGGATTTACCGTCGAGAACGCCGAACTTACCAGAGTGCCGAAGAACTATATCAATGCTGATGAGGTGGCAGAGAAATTGCTCAAATTGATCGACTATCTGGAAGATCTGGATGACGTAAACAAGGTCTATGCCAATTTCGAGTTTTCGGATGAGGTTATGACCCGTCTCAATCAGGATTGACCTATTAAGTGTTGATTATCGGTATCGATCCCGGAAGCCGCTTTTGCGGTTATGGCTTGATTGAATGTCAGGGGAGGCGCATTACGGCCGCCGGATGTGATGTCATTCCGCTGAAGGAGAAAATGTCCTTGCAGCAGCGTCTCTTGATCTTGGATCAGCAGATCGGGGCGGTTTTGGATGAATATAAGCCGGAGCAGGCAGTCGTGGAGACTATCTTCTATCATAAGCATATCCAGGCGGTCTTTGCATTGTGTCATGCCCGTGGGATCATTCTGCTAAATCTGGCACGGAGGAATATCCAGATCTATGAGTACAGCCCCCGGGAAGTTAAAAAGGCAGTGGTGGGCAATGGCAATGCCACCAAACAGCAGGTGCGCTATATGGTCGGTAAATTACTCAATCTGGACACCAGTAAACACAGCGATGATGCCGCTGATGCGCTCGCCGTGGCGATGTGTCATTTTCACCGGATGAGGTTATAGTTATGCTTGATTTTATCAAAGGCACTTTGGTCGGCAAATCGCCCATGAACGCTATTATCGAATGTGGTGGTTTGGGGATCGAGATCCGTATTCCGCTTAGTAGTTACGAGAGATTACCTTCGCTGGGTGAATCCTGTATGCTCCATACGGTCTTGCTGATCGGACAGGATGAGATCAAGGTGTTTGGCTTTGTCAGCCCGGCGGAACGGCAGTTGTTTCAAAAATTGATATCCATCCCCGGCATTGGCGGCAAGATTGGTCTTTCAGCACTCTCAGCGCTGGATATTGAGACCTTCGTCAAAGCGATTCAAAGAGGTGATGACAATCTGATCAGCAAGGTGCCCGGGATCGGCAAGAAAACGGCGCAACGGATCATCATCGAACTCAAGGACGAGATCCTCAAACTCGATCTTCGCTCTTATCCGGGTGTTTCCTCAACCAGTGACACTCACTTGATCGAGGTGGAATCGGCCCTTATGGCTTTGGGTTATGGTTTCAAGGAGATCAATGCGGTATTGAAGCAGATGAGTGACGAGCAATTGTCAATGCCGGTGGAACTGATCATCAAGGAAACCATCAGAAAACTCTATCAAAAGCACAATTGACATGAATATCCGGCAGGAAGCATACCACACTGTAGTCAAGATCCTCAAAGACAAGGAATACTCTGATACCTTGCTGCACCAGCGGGCAAAAAAGATCAAGGATTCCAAGGATAATCCGGCGCTCTTTTACAATCTGACCAAAGGCATCGTCAAGATGCATCTGAAACTGGATCATATCATCCGGCAGTTCACCGATCCGCAGAGATATGAATCCACCGATATCAAAACGCGCTGCTTGCTTTATCTGGGGCTCTACCAGATCATCTATCTGGATTCCATACCAGAACATGCTGCGGTCAATGAAACGGTGGAATTGGCCAAATCACAATTAAGTCCGGGGACCGCAGATTTTGTCAATGCCATCCTGCGCAATTACCTGCGTAATCCGAATGTTTCCTATCCGGAAGACACCGCTCAACGGATCGCCTTTGAACACTCTTATCCGCCTGAATTGATCAGCCAGTGGATCGATCTCTGGGGAGCGGAAGAAACAGAATATCTGGCGCTATACTTCAATGAGAATCCGCAATTGCATATCAGGGTGAATACCATTGCGACCAGTCCGGCAAAACTGGTTCAATACTTTGCCAAGCGTGAGATCAAACTCGATCCAGCCAGTGCCAGCCCCAATGTACTTACCACCATCCAGGGGGAGGAGGTTTTGCGGGATGTTGCGTTTTCCGAGGGATACTTTTCGGTGCAGGATATTTCTGCGGCTTTGATCGTGGAACTGTTTTCGCCCCAAATCAATGAGTATATCCTTGATCTCTTTGCCGCTCCCGGTGGGAAATGCACTTACATAGCCGAATCGATGAACAACACCGGCGAAGTGGTTGCCGTGGACAAGATACCAAGCAAGATGAAACTGCTCAAACAAGCCGCTGACCGTCTGCAATTGACCAATATCAAACAAGTGGTAGCAGATTCCTTTACTTATGGACCGGTGGCAGCCGCTTATGACCGGGTGCTGGTCGATGCGCCCTGTTCCGGATGGGGTGTCTTCGGGCGTAAGGCAGACCTGCGGTGGCAAGTGCATCAAAACATTCCCGAACTGCTGAAATTGCAGGAAAAAGCACTAAACCACGCAGCGAACTTTGTCAAGGCAGGCGGAGTGCTGGTCTATTCGACCTGCACAATGAATCCTGCGGAAAATGAACACCAGATCCACAAATTTCTGAAACAGAACAACAAGTTCGCTCTATCTGATGCGGCTGGCTGGATCCCGTCACAATACACGGAATCGGGATTTATGCGCACGAGGCCCTTCAAACATAATATGGATGGCGCCTTTGCCGCCAAACTGGTCAAATCAAAATAGCGGGGTCTATGATGACAAAACAACACTGGATCAAAATCGGCTATGGCGCCGGAATCGGCGTGGGCATCATAATTGTTACCGCCTTTATCTTCAGTCAGGTCATATTTCCGGTTATTCTGGGCCGACCCAAGAATGTCGAGGTGCCAAACGTTGTAGGCAGAGGTATGCTGCAGGCGAAAAGGGTCTTGGTGGAGAGCAAACTTCATGTCGTAGTAAAGGATTCCGTTTACTCTGAGGAGATCGCAGCCAACCGGATCGTTGATCAGAGACCTGCCCCAAAAGAGTTGATCAAGCAGGATGGAACGGTGTATCTCGTTGTCAGCCGCGGCTCCCAACACATTGCGGTGCCCAATGTGATCGGGATGGATTATCATCAGGCATTTTTCACTCTCCGTAGCAATGGGCTGCGCACTGTCGTCGCTGATTCTCTTTTTTCGGAGACCTATCCCGTGAATTCCGTACTCAGGATAACTCCGAATTTTGGGACTAAAGTCCTCAGGGAATCGCAAGTGCAATTGCATCTTAGCCGGGGATCGAGACCAACATCGGATAGCACTGATGCATTTGACCGCCCATGGTTCTAAAATAAAAACGGACGGTCCAGCGATGCACATCGTGATCATCAGGCATTAGTCGGTCAGTTCAAGCTTCTTCCGCTAATACCTGTGCCTTGCCCGCTGTGACTATTTGCACTTTGGCTATTTGCCCGAATCGATTGAGGGTATCGGGACCAGACGACCCGCAACAGATGGGAAGGATGTCTTTGTGTCGATGTTCCATGCTCTTTGAGCGGAGAATTTCCGAGTTTATCGACCATCTGCATCACAATCCGTAGAACCCCCTAACCTCCATTATAAATCATACATCCTACATTATCCATTCTTTTCCGGCAATAGGGAATGCGCTTTGCACGTATATCCATAAAAGCAATTGAAGTAGGATATTATGCAAAAGACATTGATAATTATGCTTTTTCTATTCATAGGCATTCTGTATGCTTATGAGGTCACTTACGATCTACGGTTTGATCAACCTGAGATCACAAATGGCGATAATGAATCGATCATCAGGATCAAAGGCGGCCAGGAATACGGTTCTCCCGGCAGTCCTTCGCTTCAGTGGTTCGGAGTGCGTTTACTGCTTCCGGTCGGCTTTGAAGCCAAGAACGTCGAGATCGAGAAGAGCGAACCCTCGATCTACAAATTGACCAACCCGATCAGACCTGTGCAGCAGCAATATCCCTTTTCTCTGATGCACACGGCACGGGTAACGGCGCCTGATCCCCTGATCTATCTCGAGGATACCGTATATCCCCAGATCCCTCATAATGGGGCACATACCGAGTTTCTATCCGGTCATCCGATAGCAATGACCGCCGTAACCCCTTTTGAATATAATCCTGGGCGCAATGAATTGGTCTCTTATGCCCATCTCAGAGTGAGGATATTCGCCGCTCCCGGACAGAGAGCAGAGGCCGCCCGACAGTTTCTCAAGCAGGATGCTTATACCGCCCGAAGATTGAGCCAGAGCGTTGATAACGCCGAGGCCATACCCCGTTATGAACACCGGACGATCGGCTATGAGTATATTTACATCATCGATCAGGCAAAATTCAATATGTGGCTACCGCTCAAATCCATCCACGAGGAGCGGGGAATGAGAATCCTGTTCAAATCGGTGCAGGACATAGCCGCTGAGTATATGGGCATTGACCTGCAGGACAAGATCCGTAACTACCTGATCTTTATGTATTCCACCAATACTCTGCGCTACGTCTTGCTTGCCGGCGATACCGACGTCATACCACACCGGGGTTTTTATGTCAATATGGGTCAAGGCAGCCAGGTGGATGCCGATATCCCTGCCGACATGTATTATTCTTGCCTGGACGGCAATTGGAACACCAACGGCAACACCTGGTGGGGAGAACCGGCGGAAGCGGATCTGGTGCCGGAATTTGGCATCGGCAGATTCTGTTATAACAATGACGCCGGGATCAATAATTTAATCAATAAGGTCATGGATTACCTGATCATTCCCGTCGAAAACCAATTGAAGACCGCCAATTTCATTGGCGAGTGGCTCTGGGATGGTCCTACCTGGGGCTGTGATTATCTGGACGAGATGATTGGCGGCTCATCGATGCATGGACATTCCACCGTAGGCGTTCCCACCGTTTGGAATATCACTACTTTGTATGACCGCACCTACGGCGCCAACAATAGTTGGGGAGCCAATCAGGTGCGTCCTTTGCTCAGCCAGGGCGCCAATCTGGTCAATCACCTGGGGCATTCCAATACCACCTATGCTTTCCGCCTGAACAACAATCAGGTCACTGCCACTTCGATCACAAATGACGGCACCAACAACAACTTCTCGATCTACTTCACTCAGGGCTGTTACGCCGGTTCCTTCGATAATAGAACCACCACCGTGGGCAACTACACTCAGGACTGCATCACCGAGAAGTTTACAGGTATTTCTACTGCGGCAGCGGCAATGGTCTCGCATTCGCGTTATGGATGGGGGATGATGAACAGCACCAATGGTGCTTCCCAACGCATCCACCGTCAGTTTATCGATGCCTTGTTTGGCGAATCGATCCATCCGGTTGGCAACATGCTGGTGGATGCCAAGATAGATGTTATCCCCTTCGTTTATGGTGCCCCCGTCATGTATTGGGTCACGTATGCGACCAATCTCTTTGGCGATCCTTCCATGATGGTCTGGACGAATACGCCTCAGCATGTGAATGCCCAATTGCCAGCACAGTGGATCATGGGCGTCAATCAGTATCAAGTGCAGACCAATGCACCCAACGCCACTTTGCGGATCAGACGAGATGGGATCTTTGTCTATGAAGGGACGACGGATGCCACCGGCGTGGCAAGCATTTCTTTGATCCAGACCCTGACTCCCGGGGATTGTGATCTTTACGTGACAGCCCCCAATTTTTATGCCTACAACACCAGTTTCACGGTTACTGCCAGCCAATCCGCCTACATCATTTGCACAGGCATCACGGTCAATGACGATGATGACCTACTGCATGCCGGCGAAACGGTAAACCTGAGTTTTACCCTCGAAAACATCGGTCTCTACGATCAATTGGATCCTGGTGTTCTTTCTCTTGTTTCCGGCTCTCCATTGGTCACAGTGTTGGATTCCACCGCCAATTTTAACGCTCTGGCATCCGGCGCTACACAGGTAATGACTAATGTCTTCAGTATCCGGATCAACAGCGGCTTCGTCGATAATACCACGGTGCCTTTGGTATTGAATGCTACCTATGGGACGGATCAATCATCCACCTATTATACTCTGCAATTGAATGCCCCTTCGCTGGTGATTTCTTCGTATCATATGAGCGGAACGAATGAACTTATCCTGCCCGGTCACACTGCCCAGATCAATGTAACCCTTAGCAACCAGGGAAGCGGACATGCCTATGACGCAGTATTGATCCTTCTGAGCGAAGATCCGACGCTCACCGTATCTGAGACCGAGATCGACATCCCCTTCTGCCCGGCTGGCAGCAACGATGTCTATAACAATCTCTTTAGCATCACGGTCTCTCCAGATGCACCGATTGGCTCGATGGTCACACTGCACTATTATCTCATTCCGTCCAACGGTGAGGGCAGCGAGGGCGTGATCAGTTACTATGTCGGATTGGTCAATAATACTTTTGAAATGGGTTGGCAAAACTGGTCAACGCAATCCTTGAGCGCATCTTTTGTCAATCAATGGCACCACTCCGCCCAACGTAATTACACTTCCGGCGGAACCTATTCCATGAAATTCGGCTCGGAAGGAACCGGCTCATATGCCAATAGCGCTTACGGTGCTCTGATCAGTCCCCAATTTACCTTGGGGCTCAATTCAGAACTGAGATTCTACCATTGGATGGACGCTGAGAACCACGCAACGATCACGACCAGGGCCTGGGACGGCGGACTGGTTCAGATGTCGCTTAATGGCGGCGTCTGGTTCCAGATCGCGCCGATCGGGGGTTATCCCTATGGCATCCAAAACAATCCTGCCTCTCCATTCCCGGCCGGGACACCGGTTTACTCCGGCAGTTTCGCCTGGCAGGAATCGGTATTCAATTTATCCAGTTACACCGGCGATGCCCGTTTCCGCTTCCTCTTCGGATCGGATGGATATGTGACCGGGGAGGGATGGTATATTGATGATGTGCGTGTAGTTACCGAGATCGTGTCCAATGACGATAATACGATCACCCCGATCACTTATCGCTTGTTCGACAACTATCCCAATCCCTTCAATCCCTCAACCACCATCGGCTTTTCATTGCCGGCCAAAACTGCCGTGACCCTGGAAATTTTCAATCTCAAAGGACAGCGGATCAGGACATTGATCAAGGGATCAGAACTTGACCGCGGCGACCATAGATTTATCTGGAATGGAACAGACGATGATCATCGCAGCGTTGGCAGCGGCGTCTATTTTTACCGGATCAGCACGCCCAATTGGACATCCTCCAAGAAAATGTTGATGATGAAGTGATCCTTACATGCTTAGGCAAATCCTGGTTTTGACCGGTGCCGGAATCAGTGCTGAATCCGGATTGAGAACCTTCCGGGATTCCGGAGGGCTTTGGGAAGACCATTCCATCGAGGATGTTGCCACTCCAGAAGGATTTGCCGCCGATCCCGAAATGGTCTGGCGTTTCTACAAAATGCGCTACCAGCAGGCGGTCCAGGCACAACCCAATGCCGGACATTATGCCTTGGCGGAATTGGAAGAGGTATATGGCGATCACTTCCATATCATCACCCAAAACGTAGATGGATTGCATCAAAAAGCAGGCAGTGAGCGCGTCCTGGAGGTGCATGGACGATTGAGGCAATGCTTATGCACCGAATGCAATGCCCGCTATGAGATGTCCGGGATCGATCTATCATTGTCCATTCCGCTGTGTACTGCCTGCCGCAGCAGTTTGCGTCCCGATGTCGTGTGGTTCGGAGAGATCCCTTATCACCTCACGGAGATAGAGCAATTGCTGCTTAGTTGCGACATTTTCCTGGTCATCGGAACCAGCGGGATCGTCTATCCGGTAGCAGGATTTGTCCTCACTGCCAAATACAACGGCGCCAGAACGATCTGCATCAATCCCGAAAAGCCGGAAAACAACTCTTTTTTCGATGAATTTATCCAAAGCAAAGCCGGTGAGTTTCTGCCTTCATTTGTTCAGGAACTCACAAAGCAGGTTTTGGCTTGACAGATACTTCCTCTCCCAAACATATCCCGATCTGATTTAACGAGCGGGCATAGCTCAGTTGGTAGAGCATTAGCTTCCCAAGCTGAGGGTCGCGGGTTCGAGTCCCGTTGCCCGCTCCATATTTGTCATCTTCCGATGCAAGAGCGTTGCATATACTGGAAAAGACCGTTGCACATAGGTGCATCACCGGCTTCAGCCGGTCGTTGCACTGGCTTCAGCCAGTCGTTGCACTGACTTCAGTCGGTCGTTGCACTGACTTCAGTCGGTGCATGGTAAAATCTATATGCTTGTATGACATTTGTTTATGACATCTGGGCAAACGTGCTGGGTGCCGGATAAATCCGG
This sequence comes from uncultured Candidatus Cloacimonadota bacterium, assembly GCA_964482845.1. Lineage (GTDB taxonomy): Bacteria > Cloacimonadota > Cloacimonadia > Cloacimonadales > Cloacimonadaceae > VGPI01. Next base: position 10,069 of record CAYZZE010000013.1, on the reverse strand, counting down.
TACAACAACCGGATAAATCCGGTGTTGCTAATTATTCAACGGTCTTTAATAGATAGAGACCCTTGAACGTCCCGGATCACTGGATATTGAGGTCGTGAGAAAGCAGTATCATTAGTTTTCCGGCGCTTTCAGATGTTAGGCGGTGGTTTCAACCACCGTTCCGGGTCGGGAGGGTACATACAACCCTTCTGGGTTTTTAGACATTGTGAGGACTTCAGTTCGATCGTGAGACATACTTCCGGTACATTAACAGAAGGATTTCTGTCCGGCGAAAGGGAATTTCTCCCGGACTTAAGTCCTCAAAGAGTCCGGATGCCCTTGCGGGCTGATCCTTGGTGGCGTTCGGAACGGTGACTGAAGTCACCGTCTAACATCTGATGGTGCTGGAATGACGACAGATTCTGTCTGGCAAATAGTTAGTTTATAACCGTACGAACGACACCCCAAATTATTCAAAGGTCTTGACTGAGGATTATGCCTGTCAGATATTTTGGATACTCGTTTAGTCAACCGCGCTGAGTTATCAAACAGTCTCAAGAAGGTAGAGATTCGGGCGGATTAGTGCTTTCTCCTGCATTCTTCCTGCTTCATAACCTTAGTATAACCTTACGGTCGTAAGGTTATACTAAGGTTATACTAAGGTTATCAAGCAAGGAAGATAGCTTTAAGTCAACTCTCTGATTTATTCAACGGTCTTTTCTTTAGTTCGTCTTTGCCTCGCCTGCGTTTCGAGATCCCTTCTGATCAATGCACAATTGATAGTCAAAGAGCAGATTATTGTTTTGCCGTAGATTTCTGCAGTTACCAAGGATGCGTCCTATCAAGCCCATGTTGAGACGCTATCCGAGAACCGTATCACCGGAACGGCGTCATACCGAATCCATCGAACCCAATCCACTATCCAACTCAGTCAGCAGCGACAACCCATAGGCTATGATAAGGAACCGCTGAACCTCCGGATAATCAAAGACGGAAATTTTACTTGACAGATTTTCGCTGTAATAATAAGCGGTAAGCGCATGATCGATCTATGAGGACGGAAGTATAACTGAGTGAGGAAGAAATTCTATGGATACTATTCGCTATGTGTTGGTGAGATTCTCGGATATGGAGTTCACGCCGTCTGACATTCCAAAACTGAGAGGATACTTCACGCACAAATATCCGGAGAGCCATTTGTTTCATAATCATATGCCGGAAGGCCAGTATTCTTATGCGTTACCTCGGATTCAATACCGAATAATGGATAAGAACCCCGCTCTTCTTGGCTTCAAAGAAGGTATGGAACTGATCAAGCAGGTATTCTTTGAACTTGACCATGTCACTATAAGAGGTAGTGATTATCCCAGTAATGAGAAAGAGATCAGGATTTATGAGGAGCAGTTCGGAATCAGTGACGATATGCACTCATACAACTTCTCCTCCCCTTGGATGGCACTCAATGAAGAGAATCACAGACAATACATTCAATTGAATAAGATTGAACAGAGCAAGTTATTGAGAGCCATACTGAAAAACAATCTCAAGACACTTGCCAAAGGATTCGATATCTGGTTGGATAACTTTGATCGGGTGGAACTGGACGGCTGGTTCAAACCAGTCCACGTAAACTTCAAAGACCTCAAGATGCTCTGTTTTAAAGGCGAATTCACGACAAACTTTGTCATCCCGGAGTACCTGGGTCTCGGTAAGCAAAGTGCCAGGGGTTTTGGGGTGGTAACAAGACAAATGGAGGTAAAATGATAAGTACCTATCGCCAGATCGGAAAACTTAAGATGCAGAGTGATCACTTCTCGGAGATGTCACTAGCCGAAAAAAAGAGGTACCTAGTAAAGCAATACTGCGCCGAAGATTCATCTTTCGAGTACAAGCAAAAGAGTTCAAATGCCAAAATGAGAGGCAGAATTGTGCAGATGAATCTGGACACTGAAAACAAACAAGTTCGCTTTACCGCGGGTAATGAGATCGATGAAGGCATTTGCGAAGAGAAACTCATCTTTGTAAATTATGCTCCGGGCGATCCAAACATCTACGCTTCCCACGTTAGTAACAAGTCAATTTTGGCTTTTTCGTTGCTGGAGTATATACAGGCAAATCGTAAGAAAATCCGTTGGAGCAATCCGGACAAGGTAGATCCATGCATTAGTTACCTACAGCATATCCGCGATGATTTCTTCCTTGATGATGCTTTTGGGCTCCGACCAAACTACAGACTTCTACCCGATGACCAAGTTGATGGCTTTCCTGATCCAGAAATCGACGAGAGTCTCAGTGGCATCTCGAATAAAAAAGACTTAGAAAAGGCTCGAAAAAAGTCCACTAAGAACTATTTTGACAAGCATCTGGCGGAAATCACTGGAGAAAAGCAAGCCTACGCTCTCACCATTGACGGCAGATTCATACATGAAATCGATGAAATCGCCGAATGTTATCTGGATGTTTTGTTCTACCATATCATAGACAAGCAATTTGCAGATTCCAAGAATCACGGCTATTGCCATATCTGCTCGGATAATGCAAATCTCTCCGAAAAAGTGTTTCTAAAGCATAAGTTTTATGGTGTAACAAACCCTTATTTTTCCGATGGTGTATCTGCCAGTATGAGCAAAAATGCTTTTTCAATGTGTAAGAACTGCTATAATGAAGTTACAGTCGGATCCCATTATACGAGCACAAGATTCAAAACCTTCCTTCTGGGCTTAGACTGCTTTGTAATGCCGGAATTTTCAATTTCTCAAGACAACCATGAGTTAGTCATTGCTCCGGATATGATGCTATCGATACCGAGGCTTTTAAGGCGAAGAAGCAGAACAGAGTACCAAAATTCACTGAGCACTGTAAAACAACTTCAAACCCGCTTGGGAGGATTCACATTGTTTTTTTACAATAAACCGAGTGCAAACAAGCAGGAATTCATCGTTAACCGATTGATTGAGGGTGTAAACCTATCGTCACTGGTTGGGAAGAATGAGGATCTGGACAGATTAAGCCTTGCCCACGGTTTGCCGGATCTCTTTAATAGTGATTATGGTCTTTCCTTTGAAGGTCTGCGTTTTCTCTTGTTGCCTTCACAAGAATCCCATCCCAATCTTAAACCCATTGACTATCAAAAAATCAATCGTGACATCCTAAGTCTCTTATCAGTATACCTTTACACTCAGGAATTGAGCTATGACCTGATAATCAAGCAATTTGTGGATATCCATTCCCGTAAACGTAATAACATTGGGGATAACTCCACTTATGCCTTGGATTTGTCACCTTATCTGATGATGTTGTATCTTAAACACTTAATCCACTTTAAACAACTAAGCGGGCTGAAAAGCCGGGAGGAAAAAAACATGACAACAACACTGGAAAAGCAGTCACTTCTGGATTACTTTGCCAACAATTCCGAAGTGTATCAGAATGATTACCTCGCTCAAGGTCTGTTCATTCTGGGTGTTTACATCTCAGAAATTGAGCGAAAGCAGGGGAAAAAAGGCATCAGGAAAACCGCCATTAGTAAGTTGAACCTACGTGGAATCCCTGTGCAAAGAGTAAAATCCGTAATGGCAGTGATTGATGACCTACGTGAGGTATGGGATGTATATGATGTATATAATGATCCCATAACTGATGCTTATTACCGAGAGTGCATGATCAAACTCGCAAGCAGTTCATATAGTCCTGAAGAGACAGTCTTCCATATCCTTGGCGGTAGGGCATACAACAGCTATGTAAGTTTGATTGAATCTAGAAAGCAACAAGCAAAGAAAGACAGCCAGGAGGCACAAAATGATTAGCAACAATTCTGAAATCCTCTTTCTCTATGACGCACAAATGTGCAATCCCAATGGTGACATGGACAATGAAAACAAGCCCAGATTGGATTATGACACATCCACGAATCTGGTATCAGACGTTCGCTTGAAACGCTACATCAGAGACTACCTCGAATCAATCAAGGGTAGGGAGATCTTTATCACTGCAAAAGCCAAAGACGCCAAAGAAAGAAACGAGCAAATCAAGGGTGGCAAGCTCGTTCATACAGACCTAATCGATGTGCGTATGTTCGGTGCTGTTACGGCAGAAGATACGCGTGAAGAAGGACACTATACAGGCCCAATACAATTCAATTGGGGATATTCTCTTCATCCTGTGGAGATGGTGGATAGCAGCACTATTACTTCCAGCTTTTCTTCCGGGCAAGGGATTGGCAAAGATTACCGAATCCACTATTCCCTGATCGCATTCTCGGGAAGCATAAACGCCAACGCTGCACAGGGCACAAAGCTCTCGGATGATGATCTAAGCCTTTTTGATGAAGCAATCCTCAAAGCCATTCCTCTTGCCCGGACAAGATCAAAAATTGGCCAGTATCCACGTTTGTATTTACGGGTTGAGCTAAAAGGCAAAGATCAGTTTCTCAAGGATCTGCGACCTATGATAAGTGTCGTCGGAAAAAGTAGCGTCGTTGCCGAAAACCTGAGACTCATCCGTAAGGCTGATGATTACAAGCTCGATCTCAGCCGTCTGGCAAAATACTTGCGTGATAACGAGGATAAAATCAGCAAGGTTCACTGTTTCAGAGACGATCGGCCTGAAGTTGATAATTTTGAAGATATCTTCGTCAACGAGGCTTGGAAACATGAGTTATCCCTTCTGTAGCAGGGGGATACTATGAATGCATCGCATAACTTCGATACTATTCTGGAGCTTCGTTTGTCGGGAGAGCTGGCGCACTTTCGCAAGTTTTACACCAATGCGTCCTCACTAACCTACACAATACCTCCAAGAACAGCAATTTGTGGCATGGTGGCATCCATTCTAATGCTACCCAGAGATTCATATTACAAGACCCTGAACTCAGATTGTTTGCACATAGGCATTTGTGTTCCGGCAAATTCAGTGTTTAGAAAGCAGTTATTCACCATGAACTACGCTGGTAAGGAAAAGGATATCAATAACGTATCCGAACATTTGCAGTGCCGTTTGGAACTGCTGATGCCTGCCAAAGGTCAAAGGCTTAATTGGATCGTCAATCTTGGATTCAAATACGGTGCTGATCCCATCTTGGACTCACTTGAAGAGCGAATACTAATGCAGAATCTGGGTTTTGACGTCTATCTGGGACAAAGACAGTTCAGAGCCGAAATCGATTTATTGAAGAGGTATCCCAAAGAGGACATCTCGATAATTGAAAGCTCGGACTATCTTGATTCGGTGATATCAAAGGATCGGATAGTAAGGCTTGATAATGAATGCTTCCACATTAGCATCGAGCGGATGCCTCTGGAGCAGAAATTGGAGACCAAGGGAAAAAGCACATACCGACGTTCTATCCGTTTTGCTGATGTAGTCATTGAAACCACAGGAAAACGTCTGGCAGGTGTGTTTACTGATCTTGTTGAGCTCGACAACGAAGCCAAAACTAGGGTAAGCTTCCTGTAATGATAATCTCCCACCCCGCCTTAAAAAAGTATCAGAGAAAGCCTTTGTCTGTGCATCTGACCAGTGTTGCACAAGGATGCCAAGCCCGCATCCAAAGGCTTTCTCTAAATACTCAGTCGGTAACTAAGGACAATCTGGCTGCTTTGGCTTTTCTCATCGGTTTATTGCATGACATTGGCAAAGCAAGTTCATACTTCCAAGCATACATTCAAGGTGGTGAGCGGTCCATATACTCCAGACATAGCCTGGTCTCAGCCATCATTCTTTATCACAATCTCTTCGCTGAGGATAAGTGGAGGAATTTTGCCGGCATCGGGTTCAAGGCGGTGCAAAGACATCATGGCAACCTCAGTTCTTTTGGGTCTGAAGGCTTGGGTCAAGGAATCCTGATCGCAAATACACTAAAGATCTACGAGGACATACGTCTTCAGATAGCCGGAGAAAGAGAACTACAAGCCTTTGTAACGAACTATAACATTATCTTTCCGCAACTCAACAAAGAATCCCTGCTTGAGCTCGGCTACGCCTTGGAAGAGATTGAGAGTTGTGATGTTTGGGATAAAGCTATCGAACGCTTCTTCATTCAGAACCTGCTTTACTCGGTGTTAATTGATGCCGACAGGTTTGATGCTGCCCGTATCGACTGCGAACCAGACCAGAATTTAAGCAATAACTTATCCTGCTCTCCTCACAATCTTTTAGACAGTTTTACAAGGTCAAAGGATGATTTAAACCTCATCCGTGGAGAATTACTCAAAGCAGCGTGCAACGTTGATGCCAGTACCGCCAGGACTTATGCGATGAGCGCTCCTACAGGTAGCGGTAAAACCCTTGCCTGCATGGGATTCGCCGAGTCTTTACAAAGGAGTCTATCCCGTCCCAGAAGAGTGGTGTATTGCTTGCCCTATACATCGATCATAGATCAGAATCACGAAGTCGTGGAGAATGTATTGAGCAGCAATGGATTCGATGCCATGGATACGAGTATCCTGTTAAAGCATCATCATCTCGTTGATTTTTCTCGTTCCGACAGGGATGATGAATATGATTTTCATGATTTTTTAAATGACAACCTGATTGCTGATTCCTGGAATTCTGCTTGCGTGATATCAACCTTTGTGCAGCTCTTTCACTCCCTGATCGGTACCCGCAATTCTCTGGTTCGCAAACTGCACAATATCATCAATTCCATCATTCTTTTAGATGAGGTTCAAAACTTACCTCCCAAGTATTACCCCCTGCTCAGAAATGTCTTCTCTGTGTTGGCTGATAGGTTTGACACTTACATTCTCACCTGTACTGCCACTCAACCATTTATATTTGAACCCAATAGCTATATCGAGCTCACTCCCGATCAGCTCTTCCAGCACCCCGTATTCAATCGGGTTAAACTGAATATTCACCACAAGACCTGCGAACTGAAGGAGTTTGTGGGGCAACTCGAGCTTCAAGGTCTCGCAAATGCCCTATTCGTGGTGAATACAAAGCGTTGTGCAGTTGATCTTTATCATATGTTAAAAGCACAATACGATAACGAATTCAGCGTTTTCTGCATTACCACACTCCATACTCCAGCCTGCCGTTTGGCAATGATTAAGAGGATTAAAGATGCTTTGGACGCCCATGAACCAGTAATCCTGGTCTCCACACAACTCATCGAAGCCGGGGTTGATCTCAGCTTTTGTAGAGTGTATCGGGATTTTGGACCCCTTGATTCGATTATCCAAGTGGCGGGACGATGCAATCGGAATGGTGAACTGGGCGTCTTAGGCGGAGAGATGCATTTGCTAAAGCTCACAAAAGAATCTCGTGAGTATTCAATGCAAGTGTATGACAACTATATTCTGTCTAAAACCAGGGAAGTGCTATACGGGCATGATATGATCGAAAGCCGAAATTTTGCAGGTTTGATCGATAAGTACTATCACAGCCTTGAATATGCCGCTGAAGCCAAGGCAATTCTAAGGGCTATTGCGGAATTGAATTACGATCAGGATATAACAGGACAATTGGCTATTGACCAGTTTCGCATAATTGAAGATAAATATGCCAGCATTTCGGTGTATATCCTTCTTACAGATTTTGCTCAAAAGACTATGGATGATTTGCTGGAAGCCCGCGAGGTATTGAAGGATATAAAGAGTCTCGATGGGAACACAGAATCAATGGCAAGGCTGAGGATTGCCAGTGCATATAAAAGCCTCACTCAGTTCCAAATAAACCTCAAGCCATCTGAGTTCAAGAACTACAGTATCCAAATGGCTTATGTCAATAGGCTGGATGACAATATCTATTACATCCCTAAAGATGAAATTGACAAGACTTACAGCCATGAAACCGGATTTTTGACTGAACCAGTCGAACATGGCGCATGCCTCTCCTTCTAACCATGGAACTTCACATCAATACCTACGGCGCTTTCATCAAGAAAAAAGATGCCATGTTTGAATTGACTCTGGACGGCAAAAAGGTAAAGGTGTCACCTGAAAGGATCAGTTCCATTGTTATCAGCAACGCTGTCAGTATCAGTTCCGATGCCATCCAAATGGCACTGGAATTCAATATTGATATCGTTTTTCTGGATCAATACGGCGATCCCTATGGCCGTGTCTGGTTTCCCAAACTTGGCAGCACCACCCTGATCCGCCGTAGGCAACTCGAAATCTTGAAGGATGATGACGGTCTGGATTTTATCAAGGAAAGGATCATCATCAAAATTAAGAACCAATTCCGTTTTCTCCAAAAACTGCTGTCAAAGAGAGACAGGTTTCGGGACAAGTACGAAGATGACCTGTACCGGATGTGGCAATTTGCCATCTCCGTCAAGACATGTAAATGTCCTCTGGACGAGGCATCCGGTTCTTTTATGGGGTGGGAAGGTGGCGCATCAAAGATCTACTTCTCCATTCTTGCCGATCTGATACCCGAAGATTTTAGATTTGAAGGACGATCCTCCCGACCTGCCCACGACTCCTTTAATGCATTTCTGAACTACGGATATGGTATTCTTTACAGCAAAGTCGAGCGTGCTCTCATCATTGCCGGACTCGATCCCTATATCGGACTACTACATACCGATAACTACAACAAAAAGTCCTTCGTTTTCGATTTTATCGAGCCCTATCGAATCCTGATTGACGAGCCCGTCTTCTATATGTTTTCCCGCCGGAAGATTGATCCCGAATTCTATGACCAGATACACAAGGGAATTGCCCTAAATACCAATGGCAAGAAGTTCTTTGCTCCTTATCTGCTGGAATACTTTACCGAGGTGATTCGCTATCACAACAAAAATCGTAAACGAATTGATCAAATTCAAACCGATGCCCATGCCTTTGCCAACTATCTTATCGGAAAGCGTTCAACCTATCTGGAAGCATCCATTGGCAGAAAACTGGATAACTTTTTGGATCGCTTTCCAGATTACGATTCTCTTGATCAAGACGGAGAGGATATATGCTAACCTGGGTTCTCTATGATATTCAGAAAGATAAAAGCCGCAATAAGGTGGCAAAGTGCTGTGAAAAAGCAGGTATCTATCGGGTTCAATACTCGGTTTTTCTCGGTGATTTGAATAAGACCCAGCGCAAAGAATTGATCAGTCAGATTGAGGATTTGATCGATAGTGAAATCGATAAACTCTATGTCTTCCCAATGTGTCGGGAGGATTTTGACCAGTGCATCCTACTCGGTCAGGCCTTTGATGAGCAACTGATCACAGACGAAATAAAGGCTCTCCTTCTTTAGTTATGGATAACGCTTCTCAGTTCATTACACCCTCAGACGTCATCGAATTTCTATTCTGTCCCAGATTCGTCTATTTTCTGAATGTCCTCAAAATATCCCAACACGAACACCGGAGGAATCTGGTTAACAAAGGCAGAAATATCCATCAACTCAAACTGGTCAGAAACAAGGACTACCTGAGATCAAAAATCGGTGCCATCGAAAAATTCGCCGATGTTTATCTATCCTCCGAAACCTTAAGATTAGTGGGGAGAGTGGATGAAGTGCTGATCCTCAAAGATGGCACTGCCGCCCCGCTGGATTATAAATATGCCTATTGGGAAAATCGAGTCTATAAGACCCTCAAAACACAGCAAGTGCTTTATGCCCTACTGATCGAAGAGCATTTTCACAAACCTGTTGATAAAGCCTTCATCGTGTATGTCCGGAGCAACAACCACCTTGAATCTATACCCACCACGGCAGAAGACAAGAGAAAAGCCATCAATATCCTTGACAATGTATTTGAGATCATTAGTCTGTCCCTGTACCCAAAAGCAACGAGTACAAAATCTAAATGTGCTGATTGCACCTACAGGAATCTCTGCGTTGTCTGAGACCATTATATGACTGAAACTGTGCTGAATAGTTCTTTGATGCCGAGTATAGCGTGTTTTAATGTGTCTGAAAAGTTATTATCGGATGATTTGTGGTCTGATAAGCCCGCTGATTCCGGTTTATCTTCTGCCGGAATTTTAGCACAAAGCAAAGATCTATATATACTTAAGATTGAACATGGGTTTATCCCCCCCTTCCATTAAACCAAGGATTGAAACTCTTGACACGGCAGCGGGGGGATAGATAATGTCACGTTTATCCCCCCCTTCCATTAAACCAAGGATTGAAACCG
>CAYZZE010000012.1:0-31398 GCA_964482845.1 uncultured Candidatus Cloacimonadota bacterium | reverse complement strand
ACCGCCTGGCTGATCCTGTTATGCCGCTGGCTGCCATTGGATTGGGATTGGGGAGATTGGGCAATTTCATCAATCAGGAACTCTTTGGAATACCGACCAAACTCCCTTGGGGAATGGTCTTCAAGACCGCTGCCGATCCGGTTCCTACGCCACGTCATCCTACTCAGTTATACGAAATGCTGATCGAAGGAGTGATCCTGGGACTATTGAGCCAGTATATCTTTCGCAAATCCAAACGCATCGGCGTCACCTTCTGGTTTTTCATCGGGTTCTATGGATTCATGCGTTATTTCATCGAATTTGTCCGCGTGCCCGATGACCTTATCTTTTATGACAGGTATCATTGGTTGATTGCGTATATGACCATAGGTCAGGCATTGAGTTTGATCATGGTCATCTCTGCCATCTTCGGGCTCGCAAGCGTGTATCGCAGGAGTGGAAAACAGGTCAATTTGACAAGAGGTAATGAGTAATGAAGCGTTATATCCTTGTCGCAATCTGTATGATCTTTGGTTTCGGACTATTTGCATCCAGTAACAATGCCGAAAAACTACGCATCGAACTTGAACGCTGGATCAGTTTCCGGTGTGAAGGAGTCCTGCAATTAAACTACGGTGTTCTGTCAATGCGGAACATGTTTGTCATGGCCAAAAAAGGCCGTGAGATGCGTCTCGATATTCTGAGCGGAGGTGCTTGGGGTAGCGGCGGAACGCTATTTTCTTTCTATATGGGCGATTACTTCAGTTTACATTCGCCGATGATGCCCAATCTGCAGGAACTGGATATTGACAAAATGCTCGCAGGGATAAATCTGGAAGCGTTGCCCAATCCAGATATTCTGATGAAGATGTTTGGCGAAGAGGTGCTCCGCACCCGCAAGGCGGTCATTGACAGCATCCAGATCCACTTCAATCGAAACATGCAGATCGAGCGTATCCGTGATCCCCGCTCAGATACCGAAGTGACGGTCAAATACAATCGTCGTGGCAATCCGGATACCGTTACCGTTAATAATCGAGGCAAGACCGTGGCTCTACTCCAGATCGATGAGATCAAGTTTGGAGAATTCCCTATCGAACCCTTACCACCACTATTCAAAAAAACCGGCTTAACGCCTCCCGATGACATGCCGGAACCGCTGCCACCTCTACCAGAACCGGAATAAGGATACACCATGATCACCCGCTACTGCCTGGCTTCGATGGAACGCATCTGGTCTCCCCAGAACCGCCTGGAGTGTTGGCTGGAAGTGGAACTTGCCGCTTGCCACGCCATGTATGAACTTGGTATCATTCCCAAAGCCGATTGGGAACAGATCTCTGCCAAAGCAGATTTTAACCTCGACCGCGTGGAAGAGATCGAAGCCGTGACCAAACATGACGTGATCGCATTCCTGACCAACGTTGCCGAATACGTAGGCGAGCCCTCTCGCTGGATCCATTATGGCATGACCTCATCCGATGTGCTGGATACCGCCACCGCATTACAACTCAAGCAGTCCGGCGAACTTATCCTAACTGAACTCTATCGCCTGGCAGAAACACTCAAATTGCGCGCCAAGGAACACAAAAAGACCATTTGCATGGGCAGATCGCATGGCATCCATGCCGAGCCGACCTCTTTCGGACTCAAGTTTGCCCTCTGGTACGACGAGACCCAGCGCAATATCAGACGGCTCACTGACGCCATAGCAGTTGTTTCGGTCGGACAGTTTTCGGGCGCTGTCGGTAATTATGCCCATCTGTCACCTCAGGTAGAGGCAAGGGCATGTAAGCGTCTTGATCTGGTTCCGGACAACATCTCCACCCAGGTCATCCAACGCGACCGCCATGCCCAATTTATATTCACCCTCGCGCTGATCGGTAGTTTATTGGACAAGATAGCCTTGGAAGTAAGGCATTTACAGCGCACCGAGGTGGGTGAAGCAGAAGAGAATTTCAGCAAGGGACAGAAGGGATCATCGGCGATGCCACACAAGCGCAATCCCATCGTAAGTGAACAGATCTGCGGTCTGGCGCGTGTCCTGCGTGGTAATTGCCAAGCTGCCTTGGAAAATAATGCCCTATGGCATGAGCGCGACATCTCTCATTCCTCCGTCGAACGGATCATCCTGCCTGATTCCTGTATCCTGACGCATTATATGCTGGACAGAGCGATAACTCTGATCGAAAGTTTGGTTGTCTATCCCCAGCGGATGATGCAAAATGTGGAAATGTCCCGCGGACTCGTCTTTTCACAGGCCTTAATGCTACACCTTACCAACACCGGCATGAGCCGTGAAGATGCTTATTCCCTGGTTCAGGAAAGCGCCATGCGCTGTCTGGACGGAAATACTCCCTTCCGGGATATTGTCCTTGCCAATCCCGCCATCGCCAATGCCATTCCGGCGAAAGAGATCAGGGATATATTTAATTATGACCGTTATCTGCGCAACGTGGATCATATCTTTGCCCGTTGCGGGATCGTTTGACATTTTGACCAATCAATCACACAAACAGGACAGATAGCATTTCTGTCTGTTATGGAGAAAGGAGTCAATATGAATACACGGATTTTGATCGCTCTGGCAGTAGCGATGCTACTTCCGTTGTGCCTGGCAGCACAGAGCAGTGAAACAGATAGAATTCTCGGTGTCTGGTTCAATGGCGAAAAGACCGGCAAGATCGAGATATTCAAAACCACCTCCGGAAACTATGCCGGCAGGATCATCTGGCTCAAAGAGCCCAATGATGAATCAGGCACAGCCAAAGTGGATCACAAAAATCCCAATGCCGAATTGCGTTCTCGTCCCCTGATGGGTTTGGTCGTGGTCACCGGTCTCGAATCCAAAGGCAAAGGTTCATACTCCGGAGGCAAGATCTACGACCCCAAATCAGGAAACACCTATTCCAGCAAAGCGGAACTGGTGGACAACGGCACACTCAAACTCCGCGGTTATATCGGCATCTCCCTGATCGGCAGGACGGATGTCTGGACGCGCACCCAGAAATAGAATGATGAATAACTACCCCAAATCATATGTCGTTACTGACTACAAGATCCTGCGTCAGATCCAGCGCCTCAAATACCGCCGCCTGCTTCTGCCGATCTTCGTGATCCTTTTGGTTCTGATCATCGCCTTTTTCCTGCGCGGTAGGGATATTTTATATTATCCGCTCCTGTTGATTACGATGGCGGCTATTTCATGGTATGGCTATGTGATGACGTGTTTTCGCACCAAGGGTAAGATCAATGAAACAGAACCCGCGAGTTTGCTCATTCCCATTGAAGGCAAGATCAAATCACTGCGCTCAAACGAAGAAATTCATTCCATCCGCATTACCAAGGCATTTCTCGACGTGATCGAGATCCGTGCCCCGATGACGGGCAGTTTTTCCCGCGAGGGTGAAAATCTCATCGTCGAGACGGATGAAGGAAAGATCTACTTCCTCTTTCACGGCGACAACATCACCTGGTTTGACGATCCAGAACCCATCGCCGGCAAGGTGATCGGCATCATTATCGGCAGAGGCACCTGCACGATAAACCTTCCGGCGGCATATCAACCGCAGGTGGCGGATGGTCAGATCGTCTTTGGCGGTGAAACGATTATCTGTTCCCTCAAGACCGCAGTTTCTTAGTCATTTGCGCCACGTGCTTACCCTGAAAACGGGCTCCCGCCAGTTCGTTTTCCGAAGGCAGGCGTTCGCCGCTTTGGCCGGCGATAGTTGACGCTCCATAAGGCGATCCGCCGCTGATCTCGTTTAATGTCCCCTGACCGGCGAAAGCATAAGGCAACCCGCTGACCAGCATCCCATGGTGAAGCATAAATGGAATGAAGCCCAGGATGGTCGTTTCCTGTCCCCCGTGTTGGGTCGCGCTTGAGGTAAAGACGCTGCCGATCTTGCCGACCAGTGTGCCTTTGACCCATAAACTTCCCGTGTTGTCCAAAAACGTCTTCATCTGAGCCGGGACCATCCCAAATCGGGTGGGGAATCCGAAGATTACCGCATCCGCACTCTCCAGATCTTCAATCTTTGCTTCCGGGACATCGGAAAAGTTCTTTTGTGCTTCCCAAGCGCCCATTTTGATCAGGACTTCTTCCGGCAGCGTCTCCGGCACCCGCCTCAAGATCGCCTCCATTCCTTCTATTTCATTTACTCCCTCAGCGGCGGCCAGCGCCATCTGATGGATGTGGCCGTAGGTCGTGTAGTAAAGGATAACCACTTTCATTGTTCTCTCCTTTTGTGTAGTGTTTGATTATAAGATAATCCAATATTGATACACGCCAAAGATCAATCCTGTTTTATCTCATGCCTGCCGGTAAGCGGCATAGATCCGCTTTAGCCCCCTCACTCTTGCCATCCAAAGTCTATGCCTCATATAAAACGAGCAGCCACCGACCAGCGATGGCTGCTCCATTATAAAGACTATGGAATAAAATGGGGCATTGTTCTTACGGCCATAAACTAACTAATTGTCAGACAAGATCCGGTGTGATTACAGCACCATCAGATGTTAGGCGGTGACTTCAGTCACCGTTCGGAACGCCGCTACCGCTCAACCCGCAAGCGTATCCCGACTTTTTGAGGACTTTAGTCCGAGCAAAATCCCCCTCCCGCTGGACAGGGCCCCTTCTTTTAGTACCCGGCTTGTGTCTCTCGTTCGGACTGAAGTCTTTTCAATGTCTAAAAACCCAGTAGAGTTGTATGTACTCTCATGATCCGAAACAGTGGTTGAAACCACCGCCTAACATCTGATCGCGCCGGTAAACTCATCATATTGCGTTCTCAAGATCTCAATCTGTGGTGAGCCCATTATGTGCAATGGTCTCTTATATTAAGCGGGATTATTCGCCGATGATCTTGACCAACACCCGCTTGTTTCTCTTGCCGTCATATTCGCCGTAGAAGATCTGTTCCCAAGTGCCCAGATCCAGTTTGCCACAAGTCACGGCAACCACCACCTCGCGTCCCATCACCTGTCGTTTCAGGTGAGCGTCGGCGTTATCTTCATAACCATTGTGCCGGTATTGAGCGTGTGGTTTTTCCGGCGCCAGCCGTTCCAGCCAAACCTCGAAATCATTATGCAATCCGCTTTCATCGTCATTGATAAAAACCGATGAAGTGATATGCATCGAATTTACCAGGCAAAGACCTTCGCGGATACCGCTTTCATCCAGGCAGCGTTGCACTTGGGGAGTGATATTGATATACTCCCGGCGCTGATTTGTCTGAAAATATAATTCCTTGCGGAAGTGCCTCATATCACACAACGGGCGGCCAGGATCTTGTTGGATAATTCGGTCGGTGTCGCACACACGCAATCCGGTTCGGCATCTTTGATCTCTCTTTCAGAGCGGTAGCCCCAAAGAGCGCCGCACGAAACCATCCCGGCGTTCCTGGCGGTTTGGATGTCGATCGCGGAATCGCCTACCATAAGGATATTCTTCGGGGCGATCTTGAGTTTCGCAGCGAGATCGAGAGCGCCTTCCGGACTGGGTTTTACCGGTTCGCCGGGGATATATCCGTGGTAGAATTGGAAGGGATTGTTGCGCAGGTTGACTAAAGAACCGCGGAAGAAATAGCGCAGCATCCTTTTCGTAAATTCCTGTGGCTTATTGGTCAAAACCGCCAGCTTCATCCGTTTCATGATGCAGGTCTGGATCAGGTGCAGGATGCCGGGATAGGGCCGCGTGGTTTCGCGCCATGCCTGTTCGTAATTTTCCACGAATTGCGCTTGGAAGTGTTTGAGGTCTTTTGCCGTGTGTGGCCTGTCCTGTAGCGCCTTTTTGATAAAGACGTCCAGTCCTTCGCCGATCAGCATCTTCGTATCTTCGATCTCGACCGGATTGAACTTGAAGAAGGTCAATGATTTGTTCAATGCGGTATGGATGTCCTGGATGGTATCCAACAGGGTGCCATCCAGATCGAATATCACGCTTTTGATTTGAATTTGCTTGTCCATATTGTTCTCCCATTATGAGTTCTTATCTTCTATTTCAATGGGAAGCGCTTTTGTCGCTTCGCCGGTACATATTGACAGATGGGGGAAGGGGATTTCGATACCTTCGGCGTCGAACCGCTCTTTGATCGCGATCATCAGAGAGGTTTTGGCCACCAAAAAGTCATCCTTGTTGCACCAGACGCCAAAGGTACATGCTATACCGGAATCACCAAATTGATCCACCCAGACCGCCGGAGCGGGAACTTTGAGCGCCAGCGGTTCTTCGTCGGCTATTTCGCCCAAAATGCTCCGCACCCTGCGCAGGTTCTCCTTGTAAGCAACCCTTACCGTTATATTAACCTGCCGGATCGGATAGCGCGTGACATTGATCACCTCCGTCTTGATCATTGTCTCATTCGGGATCCGGACAAATCTGCTATCCGGCGTCTTTAGTTTGATCGAGAGCAGATCGATCGATTCGATGGCGCCAATCGTAGCGCCGACCTGAATCACATCACCGACTACGAACGGCTTTTCAGAAATCAGGAAAAATCCGCTGATCACGTTGGAAATACTCGTCTGGGAAGCAAAACCGATGGCCAATCCAAAGACGCCGGCGGCTCCCAGGAGCACTGATAATTTGAAACCAAATTCGTTCAGGATGCTGACCAGAATGACCAGTATCCCCAGATAATACACAAAGCGCAGGATCAATTGCTCCGCTTGGGCGGACAATTTGTCCTTGATTGCCCTGCTTAACAGACGCACGATCAATTTGATGACCGGAAAACCGATCCCGACGATCAGTAATATCCGGACTATCTGCATGATCCGGCCTGTATCGGAGAAATACTCAGCGATCTTATCAAAAATATTCATCGTTCCCCCATTTATTTACGGCGTGACACACAAACACTCGTGAAATCAATCGTTCGCTACTTCTGGACAGGCGCAATAAAAACAGCCCAAACTGTGAAGTAGTTTTCAGGCGCTAATATATGTGGTGTCCTTTTTTTGTCCATAAATATTTTAAAGCTTATTAGAAAATATATCCAGATTGCGGTAAAAACAAGTTTTAGATTTTTTTGCCTTCTACGGACAACACTATCCTCCTTGCTTGATAACCTTAGTATAACCTTAGTATAACCTTACGACCGTAAGGTTATACTAAGGTTATGAAGCAAGGAGGGAGTAGGGAGACGGTCGATGAACATAATCACAGAGCAAGTAATGAAGCACATAAACCTTCCGCCACCCATTGCGTGTTGTGATCGGAGAATATGGCTGCAGCCGAAAAGGAGCGCAGACTACATGATTCAGCTTTGCGGAGAGTTTTTCTTTCAACTGGTCACGACTCAAAGGCGTGTTTAAATTGCATAATGCAAGAGATACTATAACTCGAACGCCTCATTGGAATATGCGCCTCTAAATCCTTTTGTTTATGCTTTGTTGATCATATCATTAAATTACCGGTTTTGTGATAACTTTACATGCACGTTCAAGTGTCTTTATTGGTTGAAAAAGGGATTGACAATATAATGTGTGCGGAATATGTATGTCATCTTGTCAGAACTGCTCAAAATCAGTGCCGGGAAAGATGATTAAGATATGGAGAAATAGATGAGTTCGATAGCCGTGTTAGGTTGTATGTGGGGCGATGAGGCCAAAGCCAAGATCGTGGATTATTTGAGTCCGGCGGCAGATGTTGTGGTGCGTTTTCAGGGCGGTGCCAATGCCGGGCATACAATCTACAAGGATGGGCACAAATACGTCTTTCATCTGATTCCCTCAGGAATACTCAATCCCCAGGCACTCTGTGTGATCGGCGCCGGAGTCGTGATTGATCCTTTCGCACTGGTAAAGGAATTGGATGATCTGCGCAGAGAAGGTGTGGAAATCGATCATCGGCTTCTGATCGATGAACGGTGTGGCATCGTGCTACCCTTGCACCAGGAATTGGATCGAGGCGAAGAATATGCCAAAGGAAACAGCAAGATCGGGACTACCCTGAGAGGGATCGGACCGGCATATTCCGACCTGACGGCCAGGGTGGCTCTCCGGATGATCGACCTGAAACACCCGGAGTGGTTGCGGCAGCGGGTGGCGCGGATCTTTGAACATCACAAGCGAGAGTTCAAACCAGAGGAGTTAAACACACTACTTGAGTCCCTGCTGGAGATCGGACACCGCCTGGCAGACCTGGTAACCAGCGTGGATGACAAACTTTACGATTGGTATTTGCAGGATAAACGTATCCTCTTTGAGGGCGCACAGGGAACCCTACTGGATCTGACTTATGGAACCTATCCCTATGTCACGTCATCACATACAAGCGTGGGCGGCATCCCTGTCGGTTGTGGGGTGCCCTTGCGTTTGATAAACAAGGTGATTGGCGTTTACAAAGCATACTGTACCCGGGTCGGTGATGGACCATTCCCCACGGAATTGACTGATAGCATTGGCGAGCAGATCCGGAGACAAGGCAATGAATTTGGTTCCACCACCGGCAGGCCGAGACGCTGTGGGTGGTTCGATGCCATCGCTGCCCGCTACACAGCCAGGATCAATGGCGTGGATACTCTTGCCGTGACCCTTTTGGATGTTCTCAGTGGACTGGAGAGCATCAAAATCTGCACAGGTTACTGGGTGAAAAACCAGCGGCTGGAACACTTCCCCTCCGATTTGCACCTGCTCAAAGATCTGACGCCGGAGTATCTTACGCTGAAGGGGTGGGATCAGGATCTGGGAGAATGTCGCAGTTTGCATCATTTGCCCAAAGCGGCAAAGGAATATCTGGATGCGATCCAGGATTTGCTGGGCTGTGCGGTGGAACTTGTTTCGGTGGGCAAGATGCGGAATCAAACCATCGATGTGAGGAGAAGAAAAAAATGAGACCATATATGATCATTATCCTGATCCTGTCGTCCGTAACGTTACTGTCCGGGCAGGGGTCAGGCGGGTGGGAATTCCCGCTGCCGCAATATATGAACCCATTTTATGATGGGTTTTCACGTAATTACCTGAATACCTTGTCCGCCGGCAAAGGATACACCGGAATCGCCCAAATCGGAGGAGCGGAACACGCTTTGATAAATCCGGCGGGCTTTATGCCCGGCGAACCAGTGCTCTATCTGGAGATGTGCATAAAACCTCCTATTACCGAAATCGACCGCAGCAATGATCAGACCTATGCCGTGCAGGTTCCTTTCGGGCTGGCGGCTGTAGGCGGAAGAATCTTTGATCGCTTCGCTGCGGGATTCAGTTACAACATGCCCAAATCGCTCATTTATTACGATTTTAATATCGAGATGAATCAAGGCGCCTACCTCTTGCAACGCAATCCGACCTATATGATGCATCAACTATCCGCCACCATGTCATATCAAACCGAGTATCTGGGACTGGGGCTCAATCTCCACAACCAATTTCACTATCTGGATGATGTGACCTTTTTACGCACCTTCGACCGGGTACGAGAAACTCAATATACGCTGCGCCCGGAAACGGGCATCCTTTATAAAAGGAAAAACCTCGGTATTGGCGCAACTTGGACACCTCAGAGCAAGACGGATTATGACCTCCGCTACAGGCAGTACCAAAGCGTGTTACCAATGAAAGCCGGTGGGGGCATCTCCATTTCCCATGGCAGACGCATCTTCAATGCCGAAGTACAATGGGAACAATGTAGTGCGATCGATGAAAGTTTTGATGACCGGCTCACGCTCAAAGGCGGATATGAGGTCAGAATAAGAAACTATACTTACCGGTTGGGAACGCTCGCAACAAATAGCGTTTTTAGTGGTGAATACCGCTTTCCGGTGAATAACAGCAACACCGCCGATTCTTCTCTGGTCTGGAGTCAGGTGCCTTTGGGCGGAACGATCAAGCAGAATGACCAGTTATTCATCACCGCCGGCTTTACCTATCACCACAAGGATGGCATCATCAGTGTTTCTTTGATGCAAGACCTGATAGGCAGAATGCCGGTAACACATATCAATCTTTCACTGGGTCTCAATTTCAGCGCCTTCCGCAAGAAGGGGTTCCTCTATTTTGACTGATGGAACACAGAGTAAGCATCAGGAATATTAACGGGTATGACTTGAAAGCCATCGAAGCGGCAGTGGCAGAATTTATGGCTGGATCGCCACAACTCGCCAAGGCAAAGCGTATCCTGATCAAACCCAACCTCTTGGGCGCTTTCCCTCCCGAGGGGGCGGTTACTACCCATCCCATTGTAGTGGAAGCCGTGATCCGCTACTTGAAAAGGCGCAGGAAAACCATTGCCTTGGGCGACAGCCCAGGCGGCTTGGTCAATGCGGCAAAGGTCTATGAGGTGTGTGGCATGACCGAACTGGCTGAGAAATACAACATACCGCTGGTCAATCTCTCCACCGGGGGTATCCGGGAGATCACGCAACAGGGGATACAGATCAAAATCTCGGCTCTGGTCTGGGACTACGATGCCATCATCAACATCAGCAAACTCAAGACACATGGACTTATGGTTTTCACCGGGGCAGTCAAGAATCTCTATGGTCTGATACCCGGCATGATCAAATCAGAATATCACAAAATATATTCACAAACGCAAGATTTTGCGGCACTTCTGGCAGTTCTCTATGCAGCAGTTAAAGATCGGGTGGCTTATCACCTGATGGATGGAATCGTCGGAATGGACGGCATCGGACCATCGAGCGGCAGGGCAAGGAAATTTGGTCTTTTACTGGGCTCCGGATCAGCCCCATCTCTAGACTATATCGCAAGCCGTCTAATGGGATTCAAAATCAACGATGTGCCCTATTTATCTGCGGTCTTGCATCAGGATGGCATACTGCCGGGAAGGATTTTGGTACCTCATAGTTTTAGGGATTTTCATTTACCCCGGACTGATATTCGTGTCGTCAAACTGCAAAAATATACCTTGCGCAATATTCCCGGATTCATGCTGCGCATGTTTCGCCGTTTCTTCTATTTCTATCCCGTCATATCCGAACGCTGTATCCGGTGCCGGATATGCCAGCGAAGTTGTCCGGTTCAAGCGATCAGAAACAGGGCAAGCGGCAATTTGGCGCTTGATCCTGGGACTTGCATCAAGTGTATGTGCTGCCATGAATTGTGCCCCCATGCCGCAGTGGATATCCACCGCTCCTGGCTGGCACGCTTGTTTTTTTAGGAGGGCAACTATGAGTAATGGGGGCAAGAAACAGGGAAAAAATATTGCCCGATTGATCTATATTGGCATGATCGCCAGTGTTATGGCTTGGATGCTCTTTTTGGGGCGCAATAGTTTTATGAATGCTTATTTGGCAAGGCGGGATCTGAGACAACTGGAAACGGAGGTGGATAAACTCAGATTGGCAAATGACAGTCTGAGAACGGAAAATGATCGGCTCAAGACCAGTTTAGACGCTGCGGAAAGAGCGGCACGAGAGCAATTTGGTCTTGTCAAACCAGACGAAAAGGTCTTCCGTTTTATCCCTCAGGATTAAGAATAATGATACCCGATTCACTGATCCGTCAGATCTCTGAAGAGCAGGTAAATCTGATCTCTGCGCTGACATCTGCCATTTTCGGGGCTCAGGATGGTCATGCCAGGATAGAGGAATTGGTGGATACAGTGAAAACCATTTCGGAGGAATCGCACTACAATCCCATCCTCATCAGAGATGTGGTCAGCGTTATCATTGAGCATTTATGTTCTTCCATAACCCCATCAGTCCATGACGATCTGGATAAGTGTTTCGACCTCTTATCCCTGCTCAATCATGTTCCCATCAAGAGTCAATCGGTATGGAACAGGCCAACGATCGAACTGATCAGGGCACTGGGCAGGCGTGACCATAGTGCCGAAGAAGATTTCGAGACGCTGCAATTGATCATGATCCTGAACGAGATTGAGGATTATGGCAGCGCCGGAGGGATCATCTGGCAACATCATGATTCCGATAGCGGGACTGACTTGCTCGATCTCGTTTATAACATCGAACATACCCGCATGCTATCAAGACAGGATAAACTTTTGGATCACATAAAGTGTTGGGTAACCCTATTTTACCAGGTATATCATGCTTTCAATTATGATTGTGCCATCTGGGTCATCTTCTGTTGGCTTTCTTCCTGTGCCCACCTGAAAAACAGCGAACACAAAAAACAACTGTTACAGAAGGTTTACAACGAATATCAGGGCAAACAATCACTATTGACCGCTCAGATTTTATTTGAGTTGTTCGATATGGAAAACCGGCTGCTCAGCCCGATCGAAAAGATGGGCTATTTCGTTAAACTCCAAAACCACTCTCCAGCCTCTCTCAAAGTCCAGCAACTCCAGCAGATGTACTTCTTTGCGGGGAACTACAGTTCCGGTTTCCAATCCCGCTTCAAGGAGTCCATTAAGTACTATCAGTTATCCAATTACTATTTACACAAAAGTTGGGAGTCACTGCGCAACATCTCTGCCTTTTTGAGGGATCATCTCTCGGAAAGGCAATACTATCAGGTGATGCATTTCGTTGAGATCAAAATGCAACATTTCAGCAATCTGCTTAGTTTGCAGAGCAATGCCTACGTGGAAAACCTCCAGACCAATTTCAGCAAGATCGAAAAGTTATACAAGAAAGTGGAGGAATTGTCACTCACCGATAGTTTGACCGGACTGCGCAACCGCCGCTATCTGGAAAACAACCTGTACCACATGATCATGCTGGCAGCGCGCCAAAAAGTGCCCATCGGTTTTGCCATGATCGACATTGACCACTTCAAAGTGGTCAATGATGCTTACGGACACCTCGGCGGTGATTTTGTTTTGGAAGAACTGGCAGCCATTATCATCAGTTTTTTCCGCAAGAGTGATATCATTGTCCGCTATGGCGGAGAAGAGTTCTTTGTCGTCCTTTTCGACTCATCACAGAGCCGGACGATGGACCTAATGTCCTGCCTGCGCGAACATGTCGAGCACCACATCTTTGAACATGAGGATAAGCAAATCCACATCACGATCAGCATCGGGATCTCATGTCACACATTCAAAGACCATCAATGGGATCCGGATTTGATCACCATTATCGGCGAAGTGGACGAAGCGCTCTACAAAGCAAAAACAAGCGGCAGAAACCAGATTATCATCCACCAGAATGAAATTCACACTTGACAATAGACACATGTTCGTGACAGACAGCCCCAAAGGAGTAATTATATGGCTCATGTATCAGTTAAAGACCTGAACAAGTTCTATGACAACGGATTTCACGCCGTAAAGAACGCCTGCTTTGAAGCCGAGGACAAGGAATTTGTCGTCCTGGTAGGACCATCCGGTTGTGGCAAGACCACTGTGTTACGTCTGATCGCCGGATTGGAGGAGATCAGTTCCGGCGAGATAAAGATCGGTGATACCGTGGTCAACACGATCCCACCCAAAGACCGTGATATTGCCATGGTATTCCAGAATTACGCTCTCTACCCCCACATGACGGTCTATGACAATATGGCATTTGCTCTCAAACTGCGCCGCGAAAGCCAATCCGGGATCGATAAAAAAGTGCAACACGCCGCCAAACTGCTCGGGATCGAATCCATGCTCAAACGCAAACCGGGGCAACTTTCCGGTGGACAGAGGCAACGCGTAGCGCTGGGACGCGCCATTGTCCGAAATCCCAAGGTTTTCCTCTTTGATGAACCACTATCCAATCTCGATGCCAAACTCCGCGTCCAGATGCGGGCTGAGATTGTGAAACTCCACCGCCAACTGGAGAACACGATGATCTACGTTACCCATGATCAGGTCGAAGCAATGACAATGGCAGACAAGATCGTGGTTATGAAGGACGGCGTCATCCACCAGATCGATACTCCTCTCAATACCTACAACTACCCGCAAAATATGTTCGTAGCCGGCTTTATCGGCAGCCCTTCCATCAATATGATACAAGGCAGGTTATCCGGTTGTTCTGACGGGATGGTCTTAGATACTGGCGATTTTCAGATAAAACCCTCAGCCGAACAAGGTAAGGCGCTCAGCAAGTATCTGAACCGGGAGGTTGCCTTCGGCATCCGTCCGGAGGATATCTACGATGCCAGATTCGACTCCATGGCGGATCTACCCCAACAATTCGAAGTAGTTTGTGATCTGGTGGAACCGCTCGGCAATGAATATCACGTCTTCCTCAAAACCAATCAGCACGATATGCTGGCTCGCTTTGACGCCAAGGAACTGCCGCAAGCAGAGAGTAAAATGCTGGTGACCCTGGACATGAAAAAAGCCCATTTCTTTGACCTTGATACGGAAGAATGCATTATTTGAAACGGAGGAGCATGATCCTGCCCCGATTCTGATTCGACCTCCCTGCCGGCAGAGCAAGGTTCCGGAAAGTCCACGGGATTAGCCACATCATAGCGCCATGACCATGGATCCGCCCTCAAGGCGAGCGAATATCCAGCAGCATAGGAGTATTATGTTATGAAAGCGCATATATTGTTATTGTCGCTTGTTATCCTGAACACAATATCCTGTCTCCCAGCCCAGCATCTTATCCTCTCGGAAATGACCCCATCCGCCACTGGCTTGAATGGACTCACGCTCCTTAGCGAAAGCGCTTCCGACAATATCGGCAATCCCGTCACTACTGCCAGCGGCACTACTGCAGTATATCTCAATCCCTTTTCTCTGGACAAGCTGAATGTCTATGGCCTGCATACCACACAATGGGTCCACTTAGTCAAAATGGGAGCGGGAACGACCTATCTCTATGCCAGTGACTACCGGAAAACGGACTATTATGTTAATCTTGCCATTGATGTCGGAGACCTGATCATGGGTTATACGCGCCACTTTCTCTTCTGGAGGATGGGGGAAGAGGATGGCTTTGAAACCGGTGATGATTTTGGTGTCCGGTATGATTATCAAACCGGTCTGGCGGAAGTGATCTACCGTCTCGCTGATAACGAGGACGAATGGCTGATGAATTCCCTCTTGCGGATCAATCCGGAATTCAACCTTGCCGGTGGTATCCTTTGGGACAGCAACCGCGATTACTGTTTCCGGATCGGGTCGTGCGCCACGATTGGCGGCATTATGTCCTTTTTGGCTTCCTGGCAATCCAAGCCATCACGATTGGGCTTTGGAGTCAAATTCAATCTGGAAGCCAAGGATTTTACCTACGCCGTCCGGCAGCACAACGAACTTAAATTGACCCATGCCGTGGAATTTGGTTACCGGTGGTAATGCGACTGGCGATCATTCTGTGGTTATGTGGCTGGTCGTTTTTGACGGCAGCCATCGCTCCGGCTGAACTGGTCGAATTGGAACTGGAGGATCTGCAAGAATCATGGTGGCGGGATTTGCTGAGCCCACTATACTCGATTCCCAGCCCCCGCTTTCTATTCAGAAACCGCATCTCTATCCCCGAAATGAACGACCCCGACCAATGCACCTGGCATAGCGGATTTTCTGCCTCTTATCCACGGCTCTCGCTTTATGCCAATTTCCGCTCTACTGCTGCTTCTCCAGCCCCAATATATAATCTGGCCGCTCATTACCGCAATCCTTCGGGCAGCATCCGTCAAGTCATCTTTGGTGATTATGGCATTACTTTCGGACACGGGATTTGCAGCCAGGGCTATGGCTTTCAGATCGCCAGATCGCCTGCATATGACTTGACTGCTCCCACCGATCCCAACCGATATCAGCCCACGGGATTGGCGCTCACGGCGGTTTTGGATAGCATCCACATCATTGCTTATGCCTCAATGCGCCAACGTGCCGTAACCCTGAGCGGGGACAGAATTTCCCATCTTTACCGGAACAAGACCGGGAATACGCACAACACGACGAACGAGACGCTTTCCGGTTTGCTTATGTCCTTTCCGATGGGTCGCGCGAACATTGGTCTCTTGTGCCATTATCAGGATTATGACCGCTCCTTTGCGGATACGCTGACGACCACTCCATCGCTTGTCCTTAGCGCCTTTGCTTCATTCCGGGCAGGCAATATCACGTCATCCGGCGAAGTGGCTTTTCTGCCAAAAGTCCTGCCCGCCCTGAAAATCCTCTGGATTTGGGACGCTGAACCCATCCGGCAAAAGATCTCGATCGCCTCATATCCGGAATCCACTGCTCCCGCGTATGCCGGACGCATCTTCCTTTTACGTCAGGGTGCGGCAAGACAGGAACTGCAGTATATGCTGAATGTTGGGGTAAGTCCCCGCGCCACCCTGTCCTTTTCGACCGTTCATAACCATAGTAGCCACCCTTCAGATAGACCGCGCTGGCTGGACAGGCAGGTGTTATCAGGCGATTGGAAGGACAAAAACACCCACTTTCGCCTGTCGCTTATCCGCTTTGACAAACATCTCATCGCCGTTGCTTCCCAGCCCGCGCTCACCGATGATCTGCTACGTCTCAGATTGAATGCCGAAAGGCGGATCAGCAAATCATGGCAGAGCCAATTGTCCTGCGTCTGGAATCTGGAAACCCGCGGTAATCTCCGGCGCAATGGCATCCTCATCGAAAACCGGCATCAATTCCGCCATTACAAACATCGCTGGATATTGGGATGCAAGACCTGGCACACGCATAACGCCATTTATGACTACATCGCTGAGGACAACCCCGCACTCCCCTACGAACAATACTCCCGGGAAAATGTCAATCTCTTCATATCCTACGCCTACAATGCCAAATATGCTGATCTGTCTCTGCGTGTCGGACACGACTTGTACCAGAACAGGCGCACCGCGCTCTATGCCGGTTTATCCCTTTCCTTTTGATCTTTTTTGGCCAGTTTATCCGTGAGTCGCCTTATTCTTTTCTCCGTATCGCCGATCTTACGGATATCATGCAAGGGATTTGATCTGATCAAAGTCAGCATCCGCTGAGCCACGTCCAGGGCATCGGCAAAGGCACCCATCCGTCTTTCCAGCAGGATCGCATATTCCAGCATGGAGGGCAGGTGATCCAGATCGGCGCCGATGCCAAAGCAGCGGCGGCAGTCCTCATATCTGCCCTGCCGCTTATGCAGCATCCCCAGATCATAGACCAGTTCCGCGCTCAGCATTCCCTCGTCAAACAAATCACCCAGAATTTGGGTGGCTGTTTCATGATCGCCCTGTGAGGCATAGAGCCGGGACACGGCACAGTAATCAATGCGGTGGTCACGCTGAGGGGATAATGGCATTCTTACTTTATCGGTGATCAGCGCCAAAAGTGCTGCCGTGTGCAGCACATCCGACTGATTATGGACAAAAATGCGGCGGATCAATTCCGGATCGCCATTCATCAAAAACTGGTAGTAGGTCTGAGGGATGAGCGAGCCCGGGATGTCCAGTTCGCGGTCGCGGATATGACCGAGGATATAATACTCCAATGTCTCCAGATTACAGCTCGGAGCGCGGTTTTTCCACAGCCGGCGTGCCAGGTGAAGGACGTCCAGATGCGGACGCTGCCTCAGCGGCAACCACAGATTATTGACCAGAAAGCGTGATTCCAGGACGGGCAGGTCAAAGGTCTTGCCATTGAAGGTAACAATCAGTGCTTTTTCTTCCAGGCGCTGCCTGAGCCGGTCAAAGGAATTGATCTCCGCCTCCGGTTGCGGCAGGAAGATCTGCTCTACTACATACTGACCCTGATCGTAAAAACCCAATCCGATCAAAAAAGCCAGCGTTCCCCCCCGTCCCAGCCCCGTCGTTTCCAGATCCAACACAAGGATATCTTCCTTGTTCCAGCGGTGTGATCCCTCCAGTCCCGCCCAATCCACTACCACTTTGGGCAGTTCATTGAGTTGGAGCGGCAGTCCGCCGATCCGCTCATCGGTCGGATGAAAGGTATTCACATAATACAACGGATAATCCTGATGGCCGGAGAATTCGCCGGACAGAGCCGCTTTCAGCGACGCCTTGACCGCTGCCTGGATCTCGGAGGCATATTCCTCTCCCAGAGGATAGCGCCGGTTCAGTTCCTCATAATTCATCCGTTATCCGGCAATCGCAATACGCTCGCGGGGCGCTTTCCATCCGCACCCTGCATGATACCAAGATCAATCCTGTCCCCCGATTACCCCCGCATCGCTTCGATCGTCGCTTTGGCGCCGGGCACATGCTCGTAAAGAAATTCATTGGTCGAACAGGGAAAATCATCACACTCGGCACAACTGGTATAGCCCTTGCCCACCACACAGGCACGGATCGGGCACTGAAAACACCAGCCAAAGCGCTTGCCATCGCTCATACAACCCTCACAATTGATGTCCTCTGCCTTGAGTTGCGCTTCATAGTTCTTTGACCAGCGGACGGCGATATCCCGCCGCTGTTCGTCATTGTCATCACGCGTCGCCACATAACACTCACACCCCGGACAATCTAAGCCGCAGGCGGATAAGATCTTGCTCATGATGGTCTCCTTTTTTACGGTTCGTACGATCATAATTTCCTGCCGATGACTTTTGTCAACGATCATCTCATTATTCCTACTTCCTCCTTGCTTGATAACCTTAGTATAACCTTAGTATAACCTTACGACCGTAAGGTTATACTAAGGTTATGAAGCAGGGAAGAAGGGGGTCAAATGTATTTTGGCCAACTAACCTGAAACACTCAAAGGTCTTTTTTGGGGGTCAATCATTGGCGCAAGGGGTCTCTCAAATCCGCCGGCTGATGCCCTCACCGCAATTCAGACACACAGGATACACGCTGCGGTCGGTCAGGATCTGCTGGCGAATAGTATTTATCTTATCACCAAACCACAATGACTTGAATCCGTTGACTTTGACATTGCCGACCGGAAGCGTGAGGTCTTTGTCATAACAGCAGACCGCCAGTTCACCGTCCCAATTGACCACCGGTTGCATCCAGAGACGATGACAGCGGTTCAGCAGCATCGCCTTTATCCGGTGTTTGCCCTTATCTTCCGTATAGCGGGCATAGTTCTGATCTTTGGGCAAAAAGCGTTTCATATCCGATTCCCCATAGATCTGCGCCGTCTTCAGTTCCAGCCGGTCAACACCAATCCGGCGAGCCATCTCCTTCACATGAGGCAATTCGTGTTCGTTGTGCTGCATGACGATGAACTGCCAGATGATGTGGGGATGACGTCTGCGTCCACGCAGCCTGATGAGATCTTTGATGTTTTGTATCACCAGTTCATAGTTTCCGTTGATGCGGTATTGGTCATAGGTCTCGGCGGAAATGCCGTCCATGGAAACGATCAGATAATGCAAACCACTATCAATGAGACGCTGGAGATCGAGCGGCATACTGAAATTGGTGGAGGTCGGGACATACATATCACGCTGCACGGCAGTATTGATCATCTGCCAGATACCGGGATGCTGGAAGGGCTCTCCCTGATTCCATAAAATAAGGATGCCGATATGACGGTAGATCTCGTTGATCAGATTGCGGAAAAGCCCCACATCCATCATCCCCCGGGGACGTTGGAGCATGCCATTGCCACTGGGACACAGCGGGCATTGGAGATTGCACAGATTGGTCGGCTCGACCATCAAGGCAGGAGGATAACAGGGCTGCCATGCCTGGCGGCTTAAAAGCGACCAGTGATAGGATGCAAGCGACCCGAAGGCGGAACGCATCCGCGCCGGGGTCAGATATGCTTTACCTATGTCAAGGTATGGCGAGGGTATCATTTACCGCCGGTAAAATTGACCAGGAATTGCTCACCCACCGCCAAAACTGTCTGGTTATTACCATAGATATGAGGAACATTATTTTCATCAACGACCACGACCCGGTAGGAAAACTGCGTGGTAGGCGTGGCATAGTTTACTCTCATGAATCTTTCACTGCCCGGATGGATATTCTGCATATTGCCGATGATCTGGTCATAAGTTCCGAAGTTCTGATAGACCTCTGCCCGGATAATATTCAGATCACTGTTATTCAATACCTTTATGCTGGCTCGGTTGGCATCGATGAAGGCATTGAGCGTCTTGCCGGCTTTGACGGTGACTTGCGTGGAATCCACATAAACTTCATTTCCATGGTCGAAGATGGCAAAGGTCTCGCCGATGAGTTTGAGCCAGAGTTGCTCCCTGACCTCACCGCTGAAGAAAGTCTGAGTATCAGTATCTATTCCAAAGATATGCTCGTTATTGCCTGGGATGATGATGGTTTGCTGCTTTTCCACGGTGGCATGCACCGGATAGGATGTGCGGTTGATCACTCTGATCTTAGCTCCTGATTCACAAGCAGTTAGAGTGATCAGAACGGACAGAATGAGCAGCAGTTGGGTAAATTGGCGCTTTTTCATATCTCGCTCCTTATTCTTGATATGGGTCGCTGCAAGAGCGCGACACCACGGATGCAAGACCATGATTCGTCATCGGGTATTGGGGTCAAGATTTTTCTGGCAATCCCTGATAATGCCCCATCATTTTTATTTTGCCGCCGCTTGATCTCCCCATGAATGGCCAAGTTAGCTCGGAATCGTCCGCCAAAACAGGATTAAATCCCCACACTTCACTTTATGTTTGACAAGCATGACCTGATCCAACTTATGGTAATATGCAAGGAGGTATCCCATGGATATCAGAACATTCGGCTATCTTTATTACAAAAACCGCGGTATGAACCGCGAGCAAATCATTAAAGAGGCAGAACTTACAGAGGATGAATACAACTTTTTTGAGACCAATCTCAAAGTCCTTTTGCAGGACATAGAGGGCGAAAGTCCACGCGCTGAGCATATCGGTTCTGATTTTGTGCGGCTTACCCGTTATATCTATACCGGCATGAGCGACCAGGAGAAGGGAGTTTACCGTCCGGATCCGGTAAAAGTCCGCAACGGAGAAGCAATCCCTCTGCCGGCAGTCGGAGATCTCCTCAAACCTCGCATAACGCTCATGGAAGCCATCTCCACCCGTCGTAGTTTGCGCAGATATACCGACCTGCCCTTGACCATGGATGAGTTATCCTGGCTGTTCTGGGCTACGCAATGGGTTCGCGATCACCGCAGTAACGACAAGATCGAGATCACTTTGCGCAATGTCCCTTCTGCCGGAGCGCGACATCCCCTTGAGACCTACTTGCTGGCTAACAACATAGAGGATCTGATCCGCGGGCTTTATTACTATCATCCCATCAACCACAAACTCGTGCCCATCGACCAAAGCGCAGAGATCGCCGCGGCCATTTACGAGGGTTGTTTCCGCCAGGAAATGCTCCGCACCGCTGCCGCCGTCTTCATCTGGACAGCAGTTCCATATCGTTCTGCCTGGCGTTATGGACAGCGCAGTTATCGTTACTTATATCTCGATGCAGGACATGTGGGACAGAACCTGCATCTGGCGGCAGAAGCGATCAAGGGTGGCGCTTGCATGATCGGCGCTTTCTTGGATGAGCAGATGAATTCCGTCATCGGAGTGGACGGCGTAGAGGAATTTGTCATCTATATTGGAACCGTGGGAAAGAAATAACCCTATGGCAAAGACGCTCTACCTGATAGACGGCACGGCTCTCTTGTACCGCGCCTACTACGCATTTATCCGCAATCCTCTGATCAATTCCAAAGGACAGAATACCAGCGCTATCTTTGGCGTGGCAAATTCTTTCCTCCACTTTTTGGACAAACTCGAGCCCCGTCACATCATCATCTCTTTTGACCGCAAAGAACCCACCTTCCGTCATGAACGCAGCGAACTCTACAAAGCGAACCGTCCGCCCATGCCGGATGACCTGATCTCGCAGGTGGAACCGGTAATGGAATTTTTCCGCCTGATCAAAGTTCCTGAAGTGGCCAAGGAGGGTTATGAAGCCGATGACGTACTGGCCACTCTGGCAGAAAAATTCAAACAGGATCATCGCATCATAATCGTCACCGGAGACAAGGACTACAGCCAGATCGTGGACGACAGAGTGACGCTCTTTGATCCCATGAAAGATATCGGTATCGACCCGGAGGAGGTCGTCCGTAAGTTTGGCGTCAGACCTGATCAATTCATCGATTATCTGGCTCTGGTCGGAGATGCCTCGGATAATGTTCCGGGCGTCAAAGGCATCGGACCCAAAACGGCAGAAAACTTACTGACGCAATATCAAACGCTTGATAACATCTATGTCCATCTGGATGATATACCTCAAAAGATCAGGGATAAACTCATCGCCCATCGTGAAGAGGCATATCTCTCACAGGAACTGGCAAGGATCTGCCGAAACGTGCCGATCGAGATCCCTCATGATCTGTCATTTGACAAAGGCAATCTTGCCCATGCGCTGGACTTTCTTGCCGATCACGAGATAAATTCCATCCGCCAAAGAATAAGCAAAATGCTTGCTGCCTCAAAAGAGCAAACATC
This sequence comes from uncultured Candidatus Cloacimonadota bacterium, assembly GCA_964482845.1. Taxonomy (GTDB): domain Bacteria; phylum Cloacimonadota; class Cloacimonadia; order Cloacimonadales; family Cloacimonadaceae; genus VGPI01. The sequence goes on along the minus strand of CAYZZE010000012.1, from coordinate 9,172 downwards.
TGCTCAAACTCCGGAAAAACCGGCTGAGCGACATTCCCCCGACCCCAATGAAGTTCAGGCGGATATATTCAATCTCCATCCCGCCTTACCTGATGGCGATAGTTCCTTGACCGCTGGTGACGCTCCGGCGGTAAAACCTCAGTTGGATGCCCGATTGGTCACTGCGGCCAATCTGATGAATATGCTCAGTGAATTGACAGAGGAAGAGATCGTCAGCATTGATACCGAAACCGACAGCACCGATCCCAATTCCGCTCAACTGGTAGGAATCTCTTTATGCAACTGCGATGACCGTGCCTGGTATATTCCTGTGGCGCACAGCATGGCTGACAATATCTCCCTTGAGCGCATACGTGGACCATTGCTGACAGCCCTTGCCGGCAAGATCCTGCTGGGTCACAACCTCAAATTTGATCTGATCGTCCTCAACCGGCATGGTCTCAGCTTGACCAATCCCATCTTTGACACCATGCTTGCCGCCTATATTCTCGATCCGGGCACCAATCAATATTCCCTGGAAACCTGTGCCCAAAATGAATTGAATTATACCATGATCCCTATCACCGATCTGATCGGAAAAGGACGAAACCAGATTACATTTGATCTGGTGGATACAAATGACGCCTGTCTATACTCCAGCGAAGATGCCTGGACGGTATGGCGGCTGTATCCTATTTATCGGCGCAAACTCGACTTTCTGGGGCTTGCTCCGGTCTATGACGATATCGATCTGCCCCTCATACCAGTTCTCCAACACATGGAAGAAACGGGCATCCGCATCGATCCCGCCGTGCTAAGCACGATCTCTCACCAGTTAAAACTTCGTCTCAGGGAATTGACCGACATGATCTACGATATTGCCGGTTATGAGATCAATCTCAATTCTCCCCAACAACTGGCCAAATTGCTGTTTGAAGATCTCAAATTACCGACCAATAAGAAGACCAAGACCGGCCTCTCGACCGATATTGCCGTCCTCGAAGAACTTAGCGGCCTGCATCCGATCCCCCGACTGCTCATTGAATATCGCCAATTGGCCAAACTCGAGGGCACTTACCTCTCTGCACTGCCCAAATTGACCAATCCCAATACGAATAGGATCCATTCCTCTTTCAATCAAACCATTACCTCCACCGGTCGTCTCTCGTCCTCCAATCCCAACCTCCAAAATATCCCTATCCGCACTGATATCGGCAGAGAGATTCGCCGCGCCTTCATTGCTGCCGATCCTGACCACCTGATCCTGGCAGCCGATTATTCTCAGATCGAATTGCGTTTGTTGGCTCTGATGTCTCGCGATCAAATCCTGCTGGAAGCATTTGCCCAGGATCTTGATATCCATCGCCAGACCGCTGCCTACATCGCAGGAAAATCATTGGAAGAAGTTACTGCGGAAGAACGGCGGCAAGCCAAGGTGATCAATTTTGGCATCCTCTACGGCATGGGCGCAACCAAATTGTCCCGTGAACTGGACATCACCCAGGCAAAAGCAAAGGAAATTATCGCCAATTATTTCCAGAGAATCCCCGGTATCCGCCACTTCATCGACTTGAGCGTCGCCCAGGCGCGATCCCGCCGCTTTTGCGAAACCCTCTTCGGAAGAAGATTATACCTGCCCACTATCGCCAGTTCCAATAATCGCTTGCGGAGCGAAGCGGAACGCATCGCGGTCAACATGCCCATCCAAGGCACTGCTGCTGACCTGATCAAGATTGCCATGATCAATATCCATCGCCGTATCGCCTGCACCGAAGGCATCAAAATGGTCCTCCAGGTGCATGACGAATTGATCTTTGAAGTTCAACGCGAGCAATTGGATATAGCCACTTCGCTCATTCGGCAGGAGATGGAAAACGCCTTGCCGCCCCAGTATCGCCAGATCATTGCCCTAAAAACCGATATCGGCTTCGGCGCTTCCTGGTTTGAAGCACACTGACGACCAATGACCAACACCCAAGGATCATCTTCTAACAACCCATAAATGTCATATATTGCCTTCCATTACGGCACTTCCTGCCCGCCTGTTGCCTACAGCCACTTTAGTAAAAGGATGCTCCCGAGATACTGCTGGGCGCTCGGGAGAATATCGGGGGAAGGGTGGTTCAATGACGAATCGAGGCAAAAAGCGGGAAAACGCCTGCACATTTTTGTTGACAGAAGTAATCGCATACCAAGTGTGTACGCATTTTGTATGTGTTCTGTTGTTGATGGCTTTGACGACGGAATCCGATGGAGGATACGTGGATTTCATCCTGCGTAAGGAAGATTGGTATCAGAAGATCTTTGATAGCGCTATCGTCGCTATCGGGGTGACTGATCTGGCGGGCAGATTTATGATTGTCAATCGGGCTTGGCGTGAATTTATGGGTTATACTGAAGAAGAGGCAAAACTCCTTAATATCAATGATATAACGTCGGAAAGCGCTCTTGCTGAAAGTGATGACAACTATCAGAAACTGATCAATCTGGAGTTGGATAGTTTTCGTAAGATCCGTCAATACAAAACCAAAGACGGAACTTTGTTTTGGGCTGACCTGAATGTATCTCCCATTACTGATGAGCATGGGGTAGTATTTGGCGTCTTGGGTGTGTTTATCAATATCGACCGGGAAGTAAAAGCAGAACACGATCAGAAATACCTGAACGATCAATTGCAAAAGGTAAATGATGATTTGTCGCTCGCTTACGAGACCGTGAACCGGGCTAACCAAGAGTTGACGGAAGCATATAGAAAGCTGGAAAAACTGGCTCGGCGTGATGAATTGACCAATCTTTACAATCGGCGCGTTATGGAAGAACTGATCGCCAACGAAGTAAAAAGAACCCACCGTACCAAACGCGGCTTCGCTCTGGCAATTGCCGATCTGGACAACTTCAAATCCATCAACGATACCTATGGCCATTATTGCGGCGATCTGGTTCTGAAAACCATGGCAAAAATCATTCACAGCAGTTTACGTTCAACCGACTATGTTGGACGCTGGGGCGGTGAAGAATTTTTGCTGCTCTTTCCTGAAACAACCTGCTCCGGTGCTCAGATAGTCATGGAACGCATCCGGCACCTGGTGGAAAAAGAAAGTGTCGTTTTCAAGGACAAAAAGATCAAAGTAACCATCACTATCGGCTTCAGTTATCAACACGAGGACTTTGCCCGTGACGAACTGCTGCACAAAGCGGATCAGGCGCTCTATCAAGGAAAACGCAACGGCAAGAACCAGGTCGTCTGTTGGGAAAACGAATGCTGATGCGGTCAAAAACCGCTACGTATCCTCCTCAGTTTGTGTAATTCGTCAATCTTGCGGTTGAGTTGGCTATCTGCCGGTTGCACTTCCCTGTCCAAATTAGCGGGCTCTATCGCCAAATCTCTTAACTTTATGCCCTTGCCTTCTGCCGCATCTTGCACCAGTTCCTGGCTCTTCTGTATCCAGTAATTTACTTCGGCTGTGTTTGGATATATCCACCCCAATTCATAATACAATTTCATCAGATGATTGAGTTTTGCCGAACGGGTGGGATTGTGATACCGGGTGATGATACCGTCATTCGCCAGAGCGGTTCCGCAGGTTTCCAAATATGAGGGTGCGGGTAACAGCAGCGAGAACGGAGCTCGCTCATCCATGAACTGGACGACGGCGACACGGAAGACATGATCTGCGGACCGATCGACAGGATCGCTTACCTTCCGCGACCTTTTATTGGGATAGGCACCCACGCTAAATATAAACTGAGCATCGCGTTCCGCGTCCATCGCGGTTACCACACTCAACAGTCCGGTCAGATTAGGATAATCGGAAGTAAGAAGGATGTTTTGGCATTCGGGATCAATGGCTGCGGCTTTTTGCCAGACCTGCCACTCCTCATCTTCGCTGATGCGGTTCAGATTGTAGATAAAGAGTTGTTTGTCCGACACTTCCAGATGCTCCAGCGATCCAAAGATAGTATCGGCAAAACGGTTGAAACCGGATTCGGAAGGGCGGATCAGGATCAGTTTCTTGCCCTGGCACTGCTTGAGCCGGAGGATTGTTCTCAAGGTGTGATTGATCTCTCCGACCACGACATAATCGTCATAGTCGTCCAGTTGAGGATAGGCGTATGTCTTGGGTCTTGGTCTCCAAAGCTCATCGCTAAAGCGCGGAATGTATCCACAGATGCCCAAGGAAGCGTTTTGTGACTGGGCGACACCCTTGATCATCAGTATCTCCTCCAGGGTAATAAAGGGCGAGACTTCGAATTTTTGGGCAACTCCGGACGATTTTTGGCGGATCAGTTCCGCTGCCTCAGACCAGGAGATGGCTTGCCATCCCTTCGCAGTTTTGAGCATTGGTTCACGCAGACGGTCGTGTTGCAACAGTGCCTGCCAGCCAAAGCGACCCATGAAACAGAGGTTCCTGCCGTTGAAGGCGTCTTGCTCATCCTTTTCTGGTGTACTGATACGGGTGACTCTGGTGGTTTGCGTCTCTGTCTTGATCACACAACCGGTGCCGCATATTCCGCAATTCTGGATACATTCGTCCTTGACCAGCGGATTCATCTTGTAATAAAGATTACGCTCTACCAAAGCGCCTACCGGACAGACCGCGATACATTTGCCGCAACTCTCGCAGCCAGTATCGGTTAAGGACAGACCAAATTCCGGCGCCACCACCGTCGGGAAACCACGATAGATGTAACCCAAAACCGCCGCTCCCTGGATCTCGGCACAAGTCCTGATGCATCTGCCACAATTGATGCACTTATTGGCATCGCGCTGGATAAAGGGATGGCTGTGATCGATGGGATGCTTGGCTATGCTGCCACCAAACCTTTCGGGGACAATGTCATATTCTGTGCAATACTGGCGCAGGGCGCAGGTCTCGTTGACCTGGCAACCGCATTCCAAACAGCGTTCGGCTTCTTTTATTGCATCACGCTCGAGGTATCCGGTTTCCACCTCTTCAAAGGTGCTCTGTGCTTTAGTGAGTGCGATCTCCGGCATCGGGATCCGGTCGATCTGTTCAAAATCCTTATACTCCTCAATGGATATATCTTTCACCTTACTGCCTTTCTTGGCATCAAAGCGTGGTTTATCAGTTGTTAGCTGCGAGCCCTGCAGAAAGTTATCGATGGCAATGGCAGCGACTCTTCCATCCGCGATGGCTTCGATGGCGGTTGCCGCTCCCCGCTGGAAATCGCCTCCGGCAAAGATGTTTCCCAGTCCGGTATGCATCGAGTTCTGATCCACAATGGCTGTCTGCCAACGGCTGATCGGCAGGATCGTATCACCCGCATAATTCTCCTCACGGGAAAACATATCCACATCCGGCACTTGGGAGATGGCAGCGATGATGGCATCAAAGGGCTCGGTAAAAAACTCTCCCGTCGGCTCGGGACGACGCCTGCCGCTGGAATCCGGCTCACCCAGTTTCATCTTCTCCAATACCACTTCCCTGAGGATACCGTTCTCACCTATGTATTCCACGGGATTGGTAAGGTAGAGGAAGCGGATGCCTTCATGCTCGGAAGCGGCGATCTCAAAAGGTTCGGCAGGCATTTCTTCTTTGGTTCTGCGATAGATGATGGTCACGTCACTGCCGAGACGCAGAGAGGTGCGGGCACAATCGATGGCGGTATTGCCTCCTCCGACAATGGCGACACGCTTTCCCAAGGTCGGCGCATTGCCCATAGCAAATGCCTTCAGGAAATCCACTCCCAGATAACAGCCATTGAGGTCACTGCCTTGGACGGGCATGGGTACTGCTTTCTGAGCGCCGATGGCGATATAGACAGCGTCATAATCTATGCCCAATTGCCTGATGGTGATGCCATCGCCCACCGGAGCATTACATTTGATCCGCATGCCATTGGCGCACATCAGTTCGATCTCACGATCCAGGATCGCTTTGGGCAGTCGGTATTCCGGAATGCCATAACGCAGCCAACCACCCGCCTGAGGTGATCCCTCAAACACAGTGACGTCATATCCGTTATTGGACAGATAATATCCGCAGGTCAAGCCGGATGGACCACCACCGATGATGGCGATCTTCTTGCCTTTTTCGGGCATACGTTCAGGAATATAATTCCAAGCATCGTTCAGATCTTCATCCGCACAAAAACGTTTCAACTGACGGATCGCAATTGGCTCTTCCACGATCTGCCGACGGCATTCTTTTTCGCAAAAAGCAGGACAGACACGTCCGATCGATAAAGGCATCGGCAGTGTATCTTTGATCACCCTGACCGCCTCATGATATTGGCCATTGGCGATCAGTGAGACGTATGCCTGGACATCCACATGATCAGGACAGGCAATCTTGCAGGGTGCTTCACAATCCGCATAGTGATTGGATATGAGCAGTTCCAAAGCCATCTTGCGTGCTTTATGGATATCGTCGTTATCGGTGATGATCTCCATACCGGCAGTGAGATAGGTGCCACAGGATGTGACAAATCCGCGTCTTCCGGTCACTTCCACCGCACAAACCCAACAGGAGCCATAGGGCGTGAGTTCTTCATCATGGCACAGGGTGGGGATCTCTATCCCTTGACGGCGTGCCAGTTCCAGTATCGTTATGCCGGCATCGGTGACAATCTTCTTCCCGTTCAGCGTTACTTCTATCTGTTTCATCTCCTCGCTCCTATGCCTTGATGACAGCATCAAATTTACAAATGGAGAGACAGGCGCCGCATTTGATGCATTTATCTTGATCGATGATGTGTGGCTGCTTGACTGTTCCGCTGATACATTTGACCGGACATTTTCTGGCACAGGCAGTGCAGCCGATGCATTTTTCCGCCACTATCTCAAAATGCAGAAGCGCAGTGCAGACGCCGGCAGGACAGTGTTTCTCATTGATATGGACGAGGTATTCGTCCCGGAAATAGCGAAGGGTGGTCAGCACGGGATTGGGAGCGGTCTGTCCCAAGCCGCAGAGCGAACCTTTGATGATGTTTACCGCCAGTTCTTCCAGTTTGTTTATATCTTCCGGCTTTCCTCTGCCTTCGCTGATTTCGGTCAGGATCTCCAGCATCCTTCGGGTGCCGATGCGGCAGAAGGTGCATTTACCACAGGACTCGTTCTGTGTGAAATTGAGGAAGAAGCGGGCAATATCGACCATACAGGAACCCTGATCCATCACGACCATCCCGCCGGAGCCCATGATCGCACCGGTCTGAGTAATGGAATCATAGTCCACGATCGTATCCAGAAGTGACTCCGGGATGCAACCACCGGAGGGTCCGCCCAGTTGAACCGCTTTGAAAGGCAGATCGGTCTTCATTCCTCCCCCGACCTTATAGATCACGTCACGGATGGTGATCCCCATCGGAACTTCGATCAATCCACTATTGGCGATTTTTCCTGCCAGGGCAAAGACTTTCGTACCCGGTGACTTTTCCGTGCCAAAGCGGGTAAATGCCTCGGCGCCATGGGTTAGTATCCAGGGGATATTTGCCCAGGTTTCCACGTTGTTGATATTGGTCGGCTTACCCCAAAGTCCCTTTTCCGCGGGGAAAGGCGGACGGATGGTCGGCATCCCGCGCTTGCCTTCGATGGATTGCATCAGTGCAGTTTCCTCGCCACAGACGAATGCGCCGGCGCCTTCCTTGATATGCAATTCAAAATTGTATCCGGTATTCAGGATATTCTTGCCGAGATAACCCCTTGCTTCAGCATCGGCGATAGCTTTGACCAGATGTTTGATCGCCAGTGGATATTCGGCACGGCAGTAGATATAGCCGTCATCCGCACCCATAGCATAAGCGCCGATGATCATTCCTTCGATGATGGCATGGGGATCGCCTTCCAGGATGCTGCGATCCATAAAAGCGCCGGGATCGCCCTCATCGGCATTACACACCACATACTTCTTGTCCGATTGAGCGTTATGAGCAAATTGCCATTTCATGCCGGTACTGAATCCTGCTCCGCCGCGTCCCCGCAGACCAGAGCGTTTGACGGTGTCGATTATGACGCGGCGATCCATCGCAAGCGCTTGTCTCAACGCCTGATAGCCGCCTGTGGCTTCATAGTCCGCCAGTGATTCGGGATCGATCACTCCACAGTTCCGCAAGACGATCCGCTGTTGATTTGCCAGCAATGCGTTATGCCGGGCATCTCCCCTTTCGCTGAGGATGATATATGCCTCCGGCATTTTGCCGTTGATATAATCCTCAATAATGCGTTCAATGTCATTGGGTTCCACCCTGCCCAGGGTTATGGAGCCCAAAGACGAGCCGGAAAGTTCCATTATCGGTTCTTCAAAGCACATTCCGATACAGGCGGTCTTTTTTAAAGTCAGCGGGTGAGGACTGCCGGAAATGTAGCGCTGGGTCTCAAGCCAGACCTCATTAGCCCCGGCAGCCGTGCCACAACTCGCCATTCCTATCTTGATCTCTATCCTATCCATCTCCGCCTCCTTAAAATGCAAACTTTTCCAGCACTGCCGGAATTGCCTCGGGGGTGAGTTTGCCAAAGGTCTGTTCATCGATCATGATCACCGGAGCCAAACTGCAACAGCCGAGACAGGCGACTTCCATCAAAGTGAAACGGAAGTCCTCCGTCGTGTCTTCGCCTTTCTGGAGTTGCAGATTTTCCCTGAGGGCAAAGAGAATGCCATTGGCACCTGAAACGTGACAGGCGGTGCCTTTACAGACGCGGATCACGTGTTTGCCCTGCGGTTTGAGTCGAAACATCGAATAAAAGGTTGCCACGCCAAATATCTCCGCTGCCGGAATAGTCAACTGCTCCGCTACGTATCTCATGGTAGCTTGGGAGAGGTATCCTTCGAGTTGTTGGATTTCCTGCAAAAGAGGTATAAGGGCGCCACTTTTCTGCCGATACCGCTCTATCACGGCGTCGAGCATGCTACTATCCTTGTGCATAGCGGCTCCTTGAACTGTTTTTTTATCTAATATGAAGTATTACACACACAATCGTTGGGCTGATCACCAGAATTTTTGCACCAAATCTAAGGCGCTGCCGATTGTCAAATAAAATCTCTGATCCCTTGCCTACCCCTTGATAAAGAGCATTGCACATACGGGAATCACCAAATATCGAGAGCGGGAAATTACAATATCGTCCCCCTTTCCAGCGCAGTCAGCATTAACTAAGGAAAGACCGTTGAATAATCAGCGACACCGGATTTATCCGGCACCCAGCACGTTTGCCCAGATGTCATAAACAAATGTC
>CAYZZE010000011.1:0-31538 GCA_964482845.1 uncultured Candidatus Cloacimonadota bacterium | reverse complement strand
AGGTTATACTAAGGTTATGAAGCAGGGAGAATTCAGGAGAAAGCACTATTCCGCTCGAATCTAAACCTTCTTGAGACCGTTGAACAACTCGGAGCGGGTGGCTCAACGAGCATCCAGACTATCTGACAGGCATAATCCTTTGGTTATTACTGACTGCGCCGGAAGGAGAGACGATTTTGTTTTTTCCACGTTCTCATAAATTGGCGATTCCGGTATGTACAACGCTCTTTTTTGTTAATTTGAGAATGGGTGATCAATGGGGGAGAGTAACTGAAGAACGCCCCACGAGAAGGGCTGTTGTACACTCTCGGATTGTTGAACACATAGGTTCGCCCCAACACTATGCAATTCTCTTGTATTTCGACTCGATTTCGAGGCACCTTTCTCGAGATGGACCTGCGATATCAATAAGCTAACTGATAGAGAGACAAGAACATCAAGAATGGTAGCAAACTAACTAACAATCAATTAGTAGTTGCTGATGTGGGGCAAGATTTACATAATAATTGAAAATAAGTAGTTCTTTCCCAACGGCGCTTGTTCGTTTGTTTACGTTATTCATCCCGTATTGTAGGTCCCATTCAAAAAAGTTGGCAAACCCGAAGATGTTCCTGACGTAATCACAATTATCCAATGTCATCAACCACTTATGGTTACAATTCCTTAATGAATCAGCCAATCGATCAAAATCAAAAGATATGTGATTACATCCATTCTTGCCGTATAATCTTGATTTCATTGCTGTATAATAAGGTGGGTCAAGATACATAAACACATTCTCCCCAGGCTGAGAGATGCAATCATAATAATCACCTTGAGTAATCAAAGTATTCTCCAATACTGATCTGAGGGATGATAATCTTTGAATTGAGGAAGGTGTAAGACGCTGCTTAAATGCGGCTTCAGAATATCCTCCGGCCTCAGTAGTACCAGAAAAGCTTGTTCGGTTAAGTATGAAGAACCGAGCTGCCCGTTCCAGATCGGAGAATGATCTGCCCAGATCTCTGAGATAATAAAACAAATCCCTACCATTGGCAAATTGTCTCATAAACTGAATAACTGAATCTACCAATTCTTGGTTTCTCTCCTTTGACATCAACCAAAACAGTTGCAGATCCTTATTGATATCGTTAATCCAAAATCGCTCAATCCCATTTATCTTTTGCTTGATGTATAGAAAAACTGATCCACCACCAACAAATGGTTCTCGATACTCACGAAAAGAGGTTGGGATATAGTTGGAAATAACCTTAACTGCCCTTGCTTTACCACCAGGGTATCTTAAAACACTATTCAGCATGATTAACCCAATTCAAGTAAAAACCCATTACTTTCAGCTTCATGCTCAACCCTATTCAGTAATTCTCGATTGCTATTTGAGAGGTTTTCCGGCTTGATTCCATCTGCATTGGTTAACTTCAAAACAGCTTGAGGAGTATATGAAATTTCTCCAACGTTAACCTCAGACAAATTGGAAAACAGGTGACTTGATTAAGACCTTCACTAAGGGAAGGTTCATAGGACTATATGGTGGAATTTAGGGATTTGGCGACCACTTCGCGGACTACGGCCACCAGTTCATCGGGCAGGATGGGTTTGTTGAGCAGTTTGTTGATCCCGATGGAATCAGCATTCTTTTGGATTTGGTAGTCACAGAATCCGGTATAAAGAATGATGGGCAGATTCCTTATGGAGCGGATGATAGTGGCAAGTTTTATGCCATCGACATTGGGCATGGTGACATCAGCGATCATCAGGTCGTATGCCTCGGGTTTGTGGATAAAACTTTGCATAGCTTCCTGGCTGTCAGTAAAAGCGGTGACTTGGTATCCGGCATTAACCAATGCTTGATCAAAGAGGTCGGATAGGGCGGGTTCGTCATCGACATACAGGATGCGGGCAGGATGAAAAGGAAAGAAGGATTTTTCCTGGGGTTGTGGCAATACTTCGGGTTCTGATATGATAGGGAGGTAGATACTGATAGCGGTGCCACTGCCGGGATGACTCTGGACAGTGATAAATCCATTGTAACTGGAGATGATCCCGTGCACGATGGAGAGTCCCAGTCCGGTTCCTTCGGTGGGCGCTTTGGTGCTGAAATAGGGATCAAAGATCCTGTCCATGATCTCCGGCGAGATGCCTACTCCGGTATCCGATACTTTGAAATGGACATAAATAGCTTGGACATCGACGGCAGGACTGAGCCCGATCAATTCGAAGCCAAATGTATCCTCCAGTGTGAGAGACAGCGTACCGCCATTGGGACGCATGGCATGAAAGGCATTGGAGGCGAGATTCATCAACACTTGTTGGATCTCATTGGGATCAGCGAGCACATAATGATAGACATCCAGTTTGGTTTTGATCTTGATGATCGTGGGGATGGAAGCCCTGATCATCGGAATAGTGTCTTCGATCACATTGGCGAGGATGCAGGGACGGACGGTCTTTTCGGACTGGCGGCTAAAAGTTAGGATCTTTCCGATCAAACTCTTGGCGCGCAGGCAAGCCTTGAGTGCTTCATCGAGGTCGTTTTGGGCAAGGTAGTGGTCGATCTTCCCTGCCGCCAGAGCAGTATAACCGGCAATTATGGTGATGATATTGTTAAAGTCGTGGGCAATACCACCTGCGAGAGTTCCGATGGATTCCATCTTTTGTGATTGGCGTAGTTTTAATTCCAGGGATTTGAGATCGGATAGATCACGGGCGATCAAGATCAGTTTATTGGGTACATGATTGGCGTCATAGATCACCGAAGCGCTGAATAATGCCGGCAAGGGATGTCCTTCCTGGGGGCTGATGTCGAGTTCGAGGTTTTTGATCGAACCGTTTTTGATCAGATCCTCGAGTAATTGTTCATAAAGATCGGCCTGATCGGGACTGGCGAGATCAATGATATTCTTGATGCGCTGCTCAAAGATCTGGTAATCCTCTGTCCGGCTCAATCTGAGCGCTTCCTCGTTGACGGTAAGGATCCCGCCGTCGAGATCCGTCACGAATATCGCCTCCGGAGAGGTGAGAAAGACCTTGCGGGTCTGTTCCTCGGATTCACGGAATTTGATCTCCGTTTTGATCCGCTCTTCGATTTGCATGATCAGATCGTGTTTTTGGTGGAAGAAATTCTTGATGAGGATGGCGATATCGGCAAATTCATTATTTTTGTCCGTGAGCGGAGACACAATTTTGGGTTCGTTTTCGCGTAAACTGGTCGAGATCATTTTCAGGGGCGTGGTGATCCAGTAATTGAGGAGGACGAACTGGATAAAGATGAATAGAAGGAGGAATCCGAAGGTGCCAAATTGGATCTGCTTACTGATCAACCCCAATTCGGAAAGATAGGGATTCACGTTGTAAAAGATCACCCAGGCGACGGTATTGCCCAGCCAGTCGTTTAAGGGCAGGACGATGCGGGTATTGAATTGGGTCTGAGTATCCTCCACTTCTCGCGGTAGTGACATGCTGATTCGTATGGTGTAATTGAGCGACTTGCCGATATCACTCAGGTAGGTGTGATCCCATATCCTGCCTACGATCATGAAACCTTCCGGAGCAGAGGTCAGAGTCGTATCACTGGCAGGATGGATGATAGAGCCTGCAAGCATCAATAGCCGGTTGTTCAGTTTGGTGACACAGGTGAGATGACCCTTGGACGATAAACTATCCAAGAGGGTCTTGTCAAAGACAAAATCCGCCAGAGAATCGTTGTTTTCATCCGCTACGCCGTATATCAAGCGCTTGTCACCGCCATAGACCTGCACCAGATCAAGATCATGATCTGTGAACATAGGAGCCAGATTGATGCTTGCCCAATGGTGATAGCGGGTTTGGACAAATCGCCTAAGTCCGGAATCCGATCTGAGGTTTTTGGTGATATCCAGATCCTGGGATTGTTTGAGCGTCAGAAAAGAATCTATCGCCTGACGGCGCTGCATATTGTCGGCATCCACATATATCCTTGATTCCTTTGCTTTGATGGTATAAAACATATAGAAGAATCCGGCAAAGGAGACAATAATGACCAGGAATAGCAAGATGACCCGGGTGGTGATATTCATCGCAGTGGCAATCTATTTGGTTTTTCTGAGGCGAATGACGGCGGAATCGATGATCTCCGCTTTGATAATGATGATCAGCTCCCGTTCTTTTTTCTCATAAGTATCGTATCCGGTCAGATATCTGATGCCAAATACCCACCAAGGCAGATCTTTGAGAATGGGTATTCCGCTGCGGACACGCAATTCGTCGGTATCATACAGACCGCCAATTGTGGTTTCCTCACCGTCATAGAGGATCAATTCCGTGACCGAAGTGCTCTTGTTGATGATGGTGCTGACCGTGCCTGGAGTAGCGGAACTGCGTTCCACTGACACTCCCAAATGTATCACCTCCAGTGTATCCACTTTTACCACGGTGGGCTCGACGTTCAGAATGATACCGGTGGCAAAAAAGCGTTCAACCGTATTACCTGCATCATCTATGGATTTGACGGAAATATCCTGACCAACCTGGATGAATCCGCGCTTGCCGGAACTTACCATGACCGAGGGATGCGCAAGTACTGATCCGCGTTGGTTGGATTCGATCATGTTGAGAAGCGTATTCACTTCAATCGGCTGCCCGTTAAAAGTCGTAGTCCGGCTCGCTCCGAGCCCGAAAAGATCACTCGGCACACCTGCCGCACCGGCAAAACTCGCGTTGATCTTTACCTTGCCATTGAGCAGGGTCGTCCAGTCAATACCAAGGGATCGGATAAATGCTCGATCCGCGACAAAGGCAAGTGCACTGATCCTGACTTGCTTGGTGTCCGCATCAATGGTGGGAGCTAGTTTTGCTTCCTTTTCCTCAGTGGTGGTGCTGATATCGGTCAAAGCGATGAAACCGGGCTTTTCCTCCACCTTCAATTGATTGCGCATGGCGATCAATTCCAGTGCTTTTTTCCAGTGCACCCGGGTCAGCGGGATGTTGATGATACCGTTATAACTGCTCAGATTGACGATCTTGCGCCGCTGAAACTTCCAGGATACGCTTTCCAGTATGTGGATAGCGTCATTGATATGCGTTGCCTCATTTAGCGACACAAATTCCTCGGGTGAGGGTTCCAATTGGGCAGATAGATCAGCAAAGGAAACCAAAGTCCCCATAACCAAACACATAATTATCGGTAGATATTTCATGGCAAACCTCGTCAATTCTTCTTTAAGAACAGTGTGTTATCTTCATATAAGCCGAAACGATTGATCTTAAATACCGCTTTTCCCTCAGCCAGGTCAATCCGGTCAAGATACCCCAAAGCAACGGGATCGCCGACACTCAGGATACGGATAATACCCTTGTCGTCACGGACAAACGCCTTGCTTTGGGTAAGTCCGATCAATACGGCACTCTCGACCTTGAGTAACACCGGATCGATATCGCGTGGCGGTGCTTGTTCATAAACGCGTGACTTGAATAACTGATATCGAAGCGGAATGGCGGCAAAACTCTTGGGTCGGGCGATCTCCGGATCAACGCCGATCTCACTAAAATGCGTCCGAAGGACCATTGAATAGGATACGGTATCGCTATTGGCAACGTTGTCTGCCGCGATGGACACTTCTTCCAGGGTAAGCATCGCTCGTTGATACTCTATGTTTTGGATCAGTGATAATAACTCGCCAAAATGTGATCTGCCGTTTATCACATACTCGTTGTATTTTTTATCGGCGGATCCCGTGGAATTGTGTGCAAAATTGAAGATAGTGTTTCGCTGCATCCAAGACATTAATTTCAATATATAGCGGTAGGTGATGGTGGGTGTATCCTCGAGAAATATGATCTTGGATTGGTGGGCGATCATTTGCTTATGAACTTCCAATTGCCGTCTGAGATTGTCGATCTCACTGATCTGTTGTTCGATGGCAACGATCTGGTTGCTCACAATGGTGATCCGTTGATCGGTATCTTTTTTCTTCTGTGCCATAGTCCTCAACCACCAGCCGCCACCAAAGAAGACCATGATCACAAGGGCGAAGAGAACCAGAGTATTGCGTTGAGTATTAGTCATATAAACCTCACTTGTTCAATTCAGTCAGGTCTTTGTTGATCAGTTCGATCAGGGGGTGAGCGGGGTGATCTTTGCGCAACGCATTATAATATTCGCTGTACTTGGCGTTTTTACGAGCCAATTCGATCCTGCCTGCCAAAAGAAGCGTATGGGGTGAGAATGAATTCTTCTGCTGCAACATCGGACTCACATACTGCCAGGAAAGATCCAGTTCGCGATCCACGTAATACCGGTACGCCAATCGCCAACGGACTATCGGCTGCAATGGACTCTCCGGATATTCCTGAAGAAATGCGGCGCCATAATCCTGATATGCCCACATATTTCCTTTGCGAACCGCATCGATAAATTGCCAATAAGCACGGACATCGGGACGATTACGGCTTTCGACCATCTCGTCACTGGCTCTTAAAAGATATATCTCGTCAATGGGACGAATACCAAAGTTTATGGGTCTTGCCATCTTGACGGGTTCCGTTTGCTTTGGTTTGGGCGCTGGCGCCAGACTGACCGCTGGTTTGGCAGGTGCTACAGTTTTTGGCGGCTCCGACTGGGGCGCGGGTTGTTCATCCGGGGTCTTGGGTTTGACCAGATCGGCAATTTCGCTTTCCATCAGCCCTATCCAATCGACCTCTGGCAATTGTGACACGATTTCAAAAGACCAGAAATTACGGTCGCGGATCAGGGTGTGGACTACTTTGTTTATCCTGCTCATCGGCAGAACGTTTGCCAAAGAGACCACATTGGCCTGACGGCTGGTAACGCCGCTGACAAAAATGCCGTTGCCTTCCTTGCGCAAATTAGTAAGCCAGGTCATTGGGTGGGCATTCAGCTCGGTTATTAACCGCGAAAGTAATTCCGACCATGGATTCTTGCCTTCCAGCAAACTGCGGATAACCACCAGACCCTGCTGTTGGGAAGCGATCTCTTCGTTTATCCGGTCGATCTCCTTAGCTTCTTCCTTCTTGAGCAAAAGTTCCTCGCCCTTTTGCTTTAGGGTGCGGTTACTCTGGATCAATTCCAGATTGGCGATCAGTATGCGATACGTTCCCAAAGAGGTCAAAACAAACAGGAAACCCAAAACGATAAATCCGTGCCAGGCGATCTTGAATACCTTTTGACCTTCCAAAATGCTAAAAGGCAGGAAGTTGCTTGGAGTAAAATTCTTATTTTCGATATACAAGGCTTTATAAGCCAGAGCGATGGGCAATACATATTGAGCAAGGAAATGGAGATCCCAAATGGTTGACTTGTCCTCGGAGATCACCACTTGGGAAAACCGGAACAATTCAACCGCGACCTCCTCATACTGCGATTGAGCGAAATCAACCACTTCCTGGGACGCCAGATCACCGCAAAACACTATCTTTCGGATGCTACCCAATTGTGCTTCATCCAAAACCAAAGACAATTTGGAATAGATTATCTCGGGATTGGGATTTGGCTGACTGATCTGCAAGGCATGTGTATCCACCCAATTACCATTCTCAAATACAAAGATCCGGCGGTATTCCAAGCCGATATGGACTAGGACAATGCGCTCCGAATCCTTGTCCAGGTTGAGTCGAAAAAAATCCGTCAGGGCGATGTCATTGGCGTCTGCCAGTTGGAAAAACATCGAGACCTTCATTTTTTTGTGGTATTCAATCAGTATCTCCAATAGTTGATTGGTGCCGTGATGAACCCATAATTGAGGTCTTCCATTGACCTTGACCGTAGAGAGCTCCCAATTGCCCTTTTTGTAATCTTCGGCGGATATGCTACCCTTGATGAACTGCCTGACCGCCTTTTTGTTTGGCAATGTCCCATCCTGCTTGATTATCAGGTTATCACTATTGACATTGAGAGCGATTACGCCTTGTTTGAGATCATAACTGCTGAGTAGTTGGTCACACGGTTGGATCTGATAGCCGGTCCCAAATTCCGGATTGAACTCGTCCAATTTGACCTCTTCATCGGTCTGCGCTTCGCTATCCCAAGGATTGCTTTCAGTTTCAAAATCCACCTTCTCGTCCGGTCTGCGATATAGCGGCGCATCCAATTCCACCCTCTCCAGCGCCTGGAGATAGATCACATTGCCGACATTGACCAAATGAGCGAATTTGACAGCAATCCCGTCTTCATGAATACCAAATGCCTGTTTGGGATGTTTCATTCTTCTAACCTCATATCCTTACCGGAGAATCGGAATCCTCCGTTACCTAGGGCAATGATAATAACTGCATGATCCGTTTCTTGTTGTTAGCAAAGTTTATTGCAGTTTTATTGGTGATAAAGCCACGTTTATGCAGATCAACCAAATCCTGTTCCAGAGTGATCATGCCATATTTCTTGCCCTCGACCATCATTTGGTAGATCTCGCCGATATTCTTGTTTCTTATCGCTGCTTGCACCGAATTATCGACGCTCAAAATTTCTTTTGCCAAGACCAATTTATTGTCCACCGAAGGCACGAGTTTTTGTGAGATCGTTACTTTGAGCACATCAGCCAGGCGGTTGCGGATCCGATCCTGTTCTTCGGATGGAAATTCTGCGATGATCCTATGGATGCTGTCAATCGCACTACAGGTGTGCAAAGTGGTAAAGACCTTGTGGCCGCTGTCGGTAATCTCGAGAACAGTGGCAATGGTATCGGCGTCACGCATCTCACCCACCACAATGATGTCCGGATCCTGACGCAAGGACTCAACGGCGCCATGCTTGAAGGAATGGACGTCCAAGCCCACTTCCCGGTGCTTGATCAGTGACATCTTGGATTCATGGACAAATTCGACCGGATGTCCAATGATCACGATATGCGCAGAGTTTTCACGATTGTTCATATCGATGATGGCATCCAGTGTCGTGCTCTTGCCTGAACCGGTGATCCCCGTGACCAGAACCAGTCCTGTCTTTTCGTATTGCAGGTTCATGCGTTCCGCAATCTGTTTGGGAATCCCCAGATTGTTCATACTAAAGACCGTTGAATTGATCCGGCGGAAATTGGCGGAGAGGAAGTTGTGTTCAAAATACACTGTTCCCCGGTATCGGGTGACGGTGTCATCCTCTCTGACGCTAACCGAGAAATCAATGCTCAGATCCTGGAAGAGTTTCTTCTTCTGGAGCGGAGTAAGCCAACTTAGTATGATAAGATTGGTCTCCCAGGCAGCAAAGTAACCAAAATCCAAGAATGGTTTTTTGACGCCATATATCCGCGTCCAGATCATTTGTCTGTTGCCGGGGCCGCCCAGATCGAGATCCGAGGCATTGAGATTGATCATTTTGATCAGCCACTTACGGAGCAGGTTATGGCCTTCCATAACGGAATCAGGATGCTTATCAAGCCATTGGTCGATCATAAGACACAAATCCATGCCGATCAATGACTCGGTAAGATTCATTTCAAGATAAGTAGCGCTCGCCAATGGCATAGTCAATCCTTATTATTATCATACCCAGTGACCGGCGCTCTGTCCGGGACTGGAATCCATATCTTTGGTATTCGTGATCATAGTTACCTGCTCATTCGCGGTTCCACGTATTGTGGTCCTTATTGATATACATCGGGAGTAAAGCCGCTGAAGATGCCAATCCGGTAAACCGCTCGACGCCATTTGACATAGATGCATTGCACCAGGTTGATCATGTAACGCTTGGTAAGGGTTTCATCGTTATAAGTAAAATATTCGATCAGTTTTCCACGGTTAAAGTGCCTTACCTGCGCATCCTCCATTGTTACCAATTGGGTAAAAACGGCATTTGAAGTGATAAATGACTCCTCCCCCCAGATGTCTCCGGCTTTGATCGTCTCGACCATGGCATTCTTATATTTGACGGCTATCTTGCCGGATTCGATCCAGAGCATGGGGCCGGCGACATTGTCTTGAGGGATTATATCGCCTGCATTATACTTATTTAGAGTCCCAACCGCACGAAAATCCATTTGCTGTTCCGGCGTAAAACCCCTTAGCAGCAGCAGATCCGTCTGTTCGGTCAAAGGATCGGAATTAGGTGAGATGGTGTTAACATCACTGAGTTCTTCGCTGTGTTTGAGTCCTGATTCCACTACCCTGGTCAGTTCTTCCGCCTGGATCGGTTTGGTGAGATAATGGTACGCGCCATTGCGGATTGCTTTGACGGCGATATCTATGCTGGAAAACCCCGTGGTAATGATCACCACCGCCAGCGGCTGCAATTCCTTGATCTTGACCAGCAGTTCCAGCCCATCCATTCTGGGCATGTAGATATCAATGATATACAGGTCAAAAGACTCATATCTCACTTTGTCCAGAGCATCCACGCCGTCCACGGCGACCTTGACCTCACAGCCCATTTCGGTCAGAAATTCGCGGATAATCTCCCGAATGCTTTGTTCGTCGTCAACTATCAATATTTTGTTCGCCATTATCGGCTCCTTCCTCTTGGATCAGCGGATGTCTCTTGAGAGGGATCAAGTGCTGCAAGAGCAGGTTGATTTTGTTCATGGCTTCGGTGATCTCGTCACTACTTTTTTGTAAGCCGCCACTATTCAGTTCAAAGCCCAGACGTTTGACCCTGCCGATCGATAGGGAGATGATGCATAGCGGAGTATTGATATCATGATCCAGATGAGCGATCTGCTTCAGAACAGGGCGCAATTCATGATATTCGCCGATGCGCCTAAGGAGCAGATCCCTCTCCCGCGATACCTCTTCGCTTTCCTGTTTCAATTGCTGATACTGTTCTTTGACCCGGGCTTGCAGCCCCAGATGATCACTGAGATAACTGGCGATCATCGCCACGCCGCAAAACAATCCGGTATAAGACAGAATATACACTGTGGTATCGGCAATGTCCATCACTCCTTTTTCCGGTGCAACTAAGACCTTGTGTTGGTACAATATAATCAGGACGACCAGAGACAAACTCCCGATCAGACCGGCAATCAAGCCGCCGCTTTGGGGAATGGTAAGCGCGGCCGTGATGATCCCGATCAGATAGATCCAGACAAAAGAACTGCTCAATCCACCGGTGAGATGAACCACGATCGAAGCAAAGACGATATCCAGAATAACTTGAAAAATGACCAGCCAACTGTGCCTCAGAGTGGTTTGAAAGTGGAAATAGACGTTCAATGCCACGATACCGCCAAAAACACTAAAGAACAAGATAGTTGGAGCGCTGTGAGAAAAACTGATGTGCAGCATCCCGATGGAAAAAGTGACCACCACCATAAACCACCGGATCATCGCCCACCAACGTAGCATCTTCAATCTATCTTGTTCCACGATCGCATCCTTTAATCCCTGATATAAAGTATATCCGCGGGATTGATCACGCTATTGTAAAAACTGAAGATCTCTGCCGCTGATAGTTCACGGTTCCACAAGCCACCCTGATCCAGGCCGCCTTTCATGTACATAAATTCGCTATTGCCACCGGGACCGAGGACGCGGATATCACGCCTGCCAATCTGGAAACCAAAGGTGTTTTCTTGAACCGGCGCCCCCGACGATGCCGTTACCTGAGTCACTAAAACCCCATTGTGATACCCTTTCAGCGTTCTTGTATTTCGGTTGAAGGTCAGGGCAAAGAAGTGCCAGGGATCCTTGTTATGAGGCCACTTGCCATCCGCTACGAAGGGATAGGTAGCCACAGTCAATTCGTTGTTATTCTGGGTCACGCCAAAATTGATCCGCCTGGGATTGCTGGTGTACCAGATGCCCGCAGTCGGCTTGTAGCGCAGGTTATGCCCCGGTCCGTGGGCAGTCGGGACATTGGTATCAAAAGGATTGGACGGGATCCAGACCAAGGTAGAGGTGATTCTGTCTTCGTCGATTTTGGCAAAGATCACCACCGTCAGTTCACCACCCAGCCGTAGCGAGGGATGGTCATCCCGCCGGATATAATCATCCACGCCATCAAAGTAGGCATACTTCCAACTGTCTGCTCCGCCGTGGGGTCTGGTGCCCATATGATTCATCGGTTCACCCGTATTTTGATTGGGCGAGGAATCCCTGATGAATTCATTAGCGCCATGAAACTGAGGTTGATTGAATTCATAATAGAAGCAATTGGGCGTTCCCACGATCTCAGCCATCGGAAAGTTGAAGGCGATCTCCGCCCGGTAGGGATAAGTGATCCCTTGTTTCACTGTCCGGACGTGGGTAAAGGCGCGAAAATTCTGGTTTCCCGAATGGAAACGGAATCTGATGCTGTCGACAAAGGTATTGCCGACCCTGAAATTGGTATAATGCTCAGTCACATTGGTCACCCAACCGGGATTGACGCTGGCGCCCAAAAACGAAGCACGGGCAACCGCTTTCCGCAAAGCGTAATCACTGATGTTTTCCGCTTCCCGGCGGATGAGGTTAGAGGTGATCGTTTCCGGAACTTTTAAAAGATGCCTTTGCATTGATATCACTATCCCGGCAAAAATAGTACTCATCAGGATGACGACGACCATAAGTGCTCTTCCCATGATCTTCTCCTTTTATGCTCCGCGCATGTAAGTATTCATAAGGTAACACTTTATTTGCAGGTGTGCCCTTACCGGAGCTGTTCCCATGCGTGGCGGATCACGCTTGAAAGTAAGCCGGATTTCGGTTGCACGGACAGCACTGGGCGTAATAGTTACCTGATCCAATCGGTTGAAATAGGTAAAGTGCAGGTGCTCCACCCACATGATCTGTCCCATTTCTTCGATCAATTGACCATTTTGATAGATACTGAGCGCTGTTCCCACCGGAGTGACAATCGGGGACAATCTGATCTCAATAGTGTTCAATACAGACGATACCGCTTTGGCATTGTAATCCCAGTAAGTTCGAAATGCCATCCGGTTGGGCTGGGCTACCGTTACCGCATTTATCGGATTCACGCCGATTCCGGCAAGTGCTATGACGTGATTTATATAGGTGGCAGCGTCATCGATATGCGACATCATATTGGCGGAAAACATCGTCCTTGCCGCCGTTTCCTGCATCTGATACTGAAACGTGATCATCATCAACAGCAGGATGCTGCCGATCAGAAAAGAGCCCATGACATCAATGATCGCACTCATATATTATAATTCGTTTTTGTATAGACGCGGAAGACCTGAACCGGTACCATAGATCCATGTCGTGAAGTAAGCCTAACATTCACTCTGGAATATAGGGGATTAGCAACCGGAGAGGACACTGCCACACCGAGCGAATCGCATTGAAAAGCAGTTACGTACACCGTATAGACGTGACTGGGGTGTACCAGATTGACCGTCTGTGTAAAATTGAAGTTTGTCGTGATGTGATTGAACCTGAGTTGCTTGGAGAAAAGTTTGGCATCCACTTCATCCAGATAGCGGTGACCGAGATGCGTCGCCTGAATGACCTTGTTGCTGTTATCTACATACTGCAGGGAGTCCCACGCCGCTCGGTTATACATCAATGCCACCGTCGTAAAAAAGAGGACGGCAAATAACGCCAATACCATTTCCAGCATGTTCATCTATTCCTCCGTAGTGGCATACAAAACTTCCGGGATACTGGTCAGCCCTTCCCGGATCCGTTCGATCCCGGAACGGCGCATCGAGAGCATCCCGTGTTTTTCGGCAATTTCCCGGATCTTTTCTTCATCGATCTCGGTCCTGCATTTCATGATCTCGGCTCTGATCTCCGGATAGAAGTAGAGCGCTTCGGCAATATTTACCCGACCCCGGTATCCCTGATGACATTTGGGACAGCCGACGGGTTCATAGATCGTGCCGCCCAGGACTTCCTCTTCGCTCAGTCCCAAAAGGATCGCCGCCTGCCGGTTTTCCTTACTGATAGGACGACGGCAATGGACACAAAGTTTGCGCACCAAGCGCTGGGCGATGATGATATTGATCGAATATGCCAGGAGGAAGGGTTCGATCCCCATTTTATACAGACGGCTGATCGCACTCGGCGCATCATTGGTATGCAAAGTGGATAGGGTCAGGTGACCGGTATTGGCGAGCTTTACCGCGGTCTCGGCAGTTATTTTGTCGCGGATCTCTCCGACCATTACGACGTCGGGATCGTGCCGCAGGATGCCGCGGATGGCTTGCTCAAAACTTAGTTTGTGCCCGATTTTCAGTTGGCGGGCACCATTGATCACGTATTCCACTGGGTCTTCGCAAGTAAGGACATTGATATCCGGACTGATGATATGATGCAGTGCCGCCATCAAAGTGGTGCTTTTTCCGCTTCCGGTGGGTCCGGTAACGATCACGATCCCCTTGGAAGTATTGATGGACTTGAGAAATTCCTGTTCTGCCTGCTCCTGAAAACCGAGTTTGCGAAAGTCGGCGATCACTTTGCGGTCATCGATGACCCGGATGACGATACTCTCAAAGCGGCGTTCATATTCTGCTGAGACAATGGGAAAGATCGAGATGCGGAACCGGATCAGGTGTTCGTCGATCAAGCGCTGGGCAAATCCGTCCTGTGCCGTATCGCGCTCAAAACGGTCAACCCCGATACTGCGGTCTTTGACGACCGCTGCCAGCGCCTCCGGCGGCGTGTTCTCCTGACGGTGCCAAAGTTGCAACTTGCCATCCACCCGGATATACACGTCGATCGCCATCTTGCCGTTGGGGATAATGTGGACATCACTGGCATCACGCCTTACCGCCTCGATCATTGCTCCTTCAAAGAGATTGACCAGCAAACTCTTATTGATCTCTTCATCCAGCGCCTGTTCGTTAAGGACTTCCTCCGGACTCTCCACATCGACCACGATCTGCCCCGCTTCCTCGAGCAGTTGTAAGAATTCATTTTTTTGCGGTGAGATCTTGTGGATCAGGTCTTCTATGCTTCTGACCTTGCACCAGTATATCTCATAGCGCTTAAATGGCGTCTGCACGGGGATCTCCTGAATCAGTTTATCCGTAGGATCAGCCGTCAGTAGTTGCATCAAGTCCCGTTCTCCGCTGAGCATACGCAAGGGAAAAATCTTGTGATAAAATAGTTTCTTTTTGAAGTCCTCCGGGAATTTGCCGAGCAGTTCACGGCATTGTGCCACTTGTTTGCTGTCGAGAGCTTCCGGATCGATCTCATAGGAGGGGAAGGCATAGAGTTTTGCCAGCGGTTCATACGCCGCATCATGCTGGAAATTGTATTCATTGACCAAAAGCCGTGCCAGAGCGCCAGGCGAGGTATCGCCATATTCGTATAGTTTCAAGGTCGCCTGTTCGACCAGGGTTTGATCCATATATCCCTTGTCCACCAGGTATCTGCCGAATTTAGTCAAGTTGCTCATGGTTCCATTTCATCAAGTGATCGGTGGTGAAACCGTGGCAATTTCTGCCGATACAACGGTCAAGAGGGTGATCACTATTGCAATGAACAGACCCACCAGGGTCTGGATGTATTCGATCAGATTATTCATCTTGTACGTCGTTTCCGCTTCGTAATAAGTGGCGATCTGCGTCGCCGCCAGCAAGATATTTCCGGTCTCCTGACCCGTGCGCAGACGGGTTATCGCCGTTTTGGTAAACACGCCCGCCGCTTCCATCGCCGGCACGAAAGCCATGCCTTCGCGCAGCATCAATGGCAGCGTAACCGTCTTGATCTGTTTCTCCATCCAGGCATTGCGGCAGGCCTCGGCTGCGGTCTTGATCGTCTCGATATTATCGCCGGCACCGGCGTAAATGGTGCCAAACACCCGGAAATAGATCTCAATGCTGGATTTGTGGATCAGGTGTCCGACCAGAGGGAGTTTGATAATATGCCTGTCTCTCCAGATACTGCCTTTGGGTGTCCGCCACCATTGCCACAAAGCGATGATCGGCACAACTATCGCGCCTATCACCAGATACCAGAATTGAGAGAGCCACTCGCTCAGTGCCAAAGTCGCCATCGTCATCGGGGGCAACGGCATATCGTATTTTAAAAAGAGTTCCGCCGTAGCGGGAAAGATCTTGACCACGTAATAGATCACCGCACCGATCGTGGCCAAAACCGCAAACATCGGAGAAATCAGCGCTTTCTTGATGTTCTTCTTGATCTCCTGATCCCGCTCGATAAATTTACACGTGGCTTCAAAGACCTCAGCCATGCTGCCGCTACGGGTTGCCAGACCCAGCATAAAGGCAGGAAATCTGCCGAATACATTGGTAAAACGCATAAATACTTCGCGACCTTCGGCACCGCCTTTGAGTTGATTCTCGATCTGGAGCAGGGTATCTTTGAGCACCCGGTTGTTCTGTTCTTCTGCCAGCATGCCCAAGATCTTGCCAAAACTCATCTTGTCCTTGAGCATCGTCGTGCTTAGTTTGATAAACATCATGATGTCCTGCGCGGAGGGCTTGATCGGCAGATCAAAATATACCAGATTGATGCGGAAATTATTGTAGCCCATTCTGCGCAATGCCGTTGCCACCTCATCCTTGGAAAAAGCGGACTGCCTGCCGGTAAACGCTTTTCTGCCCGGGATCATCACTTTATATAAAAAGTCCCGCTTCCGCTCCAGGGACTGCAGACGCAACTGATACGTGGCAAGCAGATTCTTGATATGCGCCTTGGCTTCACCCCTGTTACTGACAGTGAAAGTGCCCTGTACAAGTTTCCCTTGCGGGCTGATCCCCTTGAAACGGTATTCCAGCATCACCACCGTCCTTCGTTCATATAAATGATACTATCCAAAAACCCCAAGTTACCTCGAAATTTTTGGATAAGACCATTTAACGGAAACCAAGAATGGCGTCCAGTGCCATTCTTGGTTCCAACCATTCATAAGGTTATAGATTATCAGGGAAAATTGGGTGTGCTGGACGTTCCGGGTGTGGATGTAATGATACCGCTGGCAAGAGTAACAACAGTGGTGATTTTGGGATAGAGGTTGTTCCTGAGTTCTTTGCCGATACCTTCGATCGTTACGGAAGTTCCGTTGGCAACGGTTACTTTGAACACGCCATTCTCGGAAGTGCTGATAAAAGTGGTAGAATTGAATCCGATAAAGGTTGATACATTAGCTTGGGTGGGGACTACCTCGCCCTGTCCTGATCCGCCCTGGGAAACGGGGGTCTTGTAAAACTTGATAACTTCGGCAGCATATTGCTGCACTTCACTGGCTATTGCGGTTTGATTCGCATTGTAAGCCTGTGTCCGGAACATCGTGATGCCGACGGCGATTGCGACGCCGACGATGATAACGCTCAGTACGATCAGCAGAATTTGTTGGGTTCCCATGGTTGTAATCTCCTTTTTCCTTTTGGTTTATTTTTGTTGGGTGATTCCTTATGGGTCTCAGCCAATACTAACGCAAAAGCTGTGCCAATTGGGTATTCCCCCTCAAATCATTTTGCTCCAACGTCATATATTTCTGCTATAAAGTCATTTACCGATGCCTGATAGTGCCGGTAAAAGGCGGCCTTGGTCTGCTTGCACAGGATGTGCTATGGCTTATTTGCCACATTATTCGTTTCGCCCACAATAATATGTGACTATTATACCACATGCCGCCGGGCGGGATGCCTGGGCCATTGTTAAAGGGCGTTGCACATATTGGGGGCACCAGACATTGAGGCGTGAGAAAGCAATATCAGCCGCTTTCCAGCCTCATTGGATGTTAGGCGGTGGTTTGTTGACAGGTTTTGTCAGGCAGATAGAGATGATTTGCATATTGCCCCAGAGTCACACGCACTGAATTATGCAACTGTCTTGACAAGTTTTAGATTCAGTAGGGCTGATTGGAGTTTCCTAATTCTTCCTTACTCCATAACCTTAGTATAACCTTACGGTCGTAAGGTTATACTAAGGTTATACTAAGGTTATCAAGCAAGGAAGCAGAGGATAACCGGCTCTGCGTGAAGAAAAGGACAGGGTTCGACCGAGCCCTGTCCTTGGGTATCTGTTAATCTGTGGTTATTGGATGGCTACCACACGGTAGAACCTGTAATTGGCAGAAACTGCCCTACTCCAGAGGGTAACTGCTCCGACGGTCTCGACGGGAGTAAATCCGGAATAGGGGTCATTGGACGCTTCGATGCGGTATCCGGTGGCGCCGTTGACGGTGTTCCAGGTGATCTGGACATTGCCGCCGACGATACTGATCTGGACAT
Organism: uncultured Candidatus Cloacimonadota bacterium; assembly: GCA_964482845.1. Classification (GTDB taxonomy): domain Bacteria; phylum Cloacimonadota; class Cloacimonadia; order Cloacimonadales; family Cloacimonadaceae; genus VGPI01. Next base: position 13,467 of record CAYZZE010000011.1, on the reverse strand, counting down.
TCTGCGGTGGATCAAGCGCAGCGCCGGTGGGGGTACCGAAGATCTTGATATTGTCGAAACGGTTATTACCCGTGCTGAAGGTTCCGCCCGAAACGACAACCCGCACTCTGAAATTGGGGTTGTTATCGGCGGCGGGAACATCCGAGAAGTCCACGGTGCGGATCTGGGATGAGACCCAATTATTCTCCAATGGTGCGGTAAAGACCTCTTTGGCAATGAAGTCAATGCCATTGACAGAATATTGCACGGTTTGTGTATTAAATCCGGTAGTAGTTCCGCGGGTGACATAGGAGAAAACTATGTCCTGATAGCCGGTGGTGGGCATGCTGACTTCAAAGTGCCTGCCATTATTGATCAATCCATCTCCTGGTTGAGGAACCAAACTGCCGCCATTGACCTCTCCGGTAATTCCATTCAGCGTGGTTCCGGCAAAGGACAATGCCACCGTGAAGTCGTAAGTGATATTACCGTTGCCAATGTTAGCGGCGATGGGCTGCATCCAATTTGCACCGGAAGCCGGGACGTTGGCGTTGAAGTTCCAGTAATAGATCACCTGTCCGCCGATGGTGGTCATGACATTGATCGTGTTGGAGTGCAAACTCAAGTTCCCACTGACGTCCAATGCGCGGACCCGATAGTAATAGTTGGTATTGGGATAGAGTCCGCTCAGGACAAAACTGGTTCCAGCCACCACCACGTTCTTGCGTCCAGTGACAAATCCGGCGAAGTTCGGAGAAGTGGAAATGTCAATGCGATAGGACGCTGCTCCGGTAGTGGCTCCCCAATTGGCGGTGAAGCCATGGGCATCAACGGCGGTGGCGGCGGTGGCAACAGGCGTGGGAACAGTGATCGCTCCCCAGATGCTTCCAATCCATTCTGGGTGATCAATGAAGGGATTGCGGTTCGCTTGGAAGGCATAGACACCGTTGTTTCTGGCAATTTCGGTGGCATCGACCGGATCGAGAGCGTGCCATTGCTTCAGGATGGGTATGAGATTGACGTTGTAACGCAGGAAATTGGCATTGTCGTCATAATAGCGCATTCCAAAGTAGAAGATGCCACGGGCGATATTACCCTTGAATTCGTCGGCAACTTCAAACACCGGATGACCGGAGGCATTATTACCCCGATAGGAAAGGTAGGAACCAGAGCCCCAAGGAGTGAGGATCGTGGTCACATAATCGAAGGGATAAGAACTGCGTGAAGAATTGGCGTTGATATCTGCTGGAAAAAGGGTGTTGAGATCGGTATCGCACCAATTATACTCGGCGTGTCCGCTAAACCAATCACGGGAATAAGTGTGTTCAGCACTTAGCCCATCGGGTGTATATTGACCTCCGGCAGGATGAGCAAACCAAGCTCCGGTGTAGATACATCTGACCTGATTGTTGACATTGTCGAGTGTGGCGTACATGTGGTAGCGGGTGGCATCCCAGCTATTGTTGACGTGTCCGGTGGAGGTAATGGTTCTCAATCCGGCACGGAGGGCGTTGCCAGTCAGTCCCGCGACCGCTGCATAATAGCCACCTGATCCTTCGCTGTCCCAGACCCCGGTGATGGATTCCATCAGATGATTGGTGATGGTGCGCACTTCGATGCGGCGGATGATGGTGCCGGTTTGGGCGACCAGCGAGAATTGACCGGTGGTAAGTGCGGAGGAGGTGGCGGTCAGCAAGGTGCCGCCGGTCTGGGCATCATAGCCCAGAACTACGTACTTGACGGCAAGCGGATAGCTGGTGGAAGTGAGCGGCAGGGTCATATTCACGGTGAAGGGAGCGGAGATAGCTGTAGCGGCGGGTAATGCCTGGGTCTTAAAATTAGTGGTGTATTCTGGTCCCTGCCGATCGCGGTAAGAGGCAGCGGTGCTGTTGTTGTTGCCTCGCTGATAGAGGATCCACCAAGAGGTGGAAGTGGTGGCTGTGCCAGGTACGGCGGGACCTGAAGCATAGGATGTGGAGGATACATACTCTGTTCCATTCCAGCAGTTATACTGGAACGATCCGCTGAAAAGGCGATATCTCACATCATTGGTCGGATATGCCTGCAATTGCATTAATACAGCACTTTGGCCTTCGATAGTGGAAATGTCCACATATACAGGGCGGGAGAGCACGGTAACGGTCGGTTCGGCAGGAATACTCTGAACCGTAAAGGCAGCACTGGTTCCAGCGGTAAGAGCCATACCTGAAGTGGCAGTGGCAGTTACGCTTACCCCCGCTTCTGCGGTGTTGTAAAGTACACCGGAGATGGTTATGCTGCTGGTATTTTGCAGAATCGTGCCGACCACGGTACCGCTGAGGGTTCCGGTACCGGTCGCCCGAGTCAAGGTGACCTGTGTATCGGTAGTTACAACCCGTGGGATACCGCTATCATCTTGTGCCTGGACAGACACGCTAAAGGCAGCATTGATATGGGGTGATGCGGGATCGATATTGGTGATGGCAAGCTTGGTGGGCAGATTGGGAGCGCTGACGTCACTGAAGTCGGCAATGAAACGGGCGGTGAAGAAATTTCCTTCCGTTCTGGAATTGGGAATGCCGACTATGTTTTTAGGCACTGATGGTATCGCTGTCGAAATATAATCCACGTCCCAGAAGGTGGTGCGGAAGTTGAAGTTAGTCACGCCATCGGTTATCTGATATACGGTACCATTGGCGAAGTTTCCGGTAGCGTTGAAGGATACACCCGAGACCTCGACCAGTTCCGACTCATAATCCTCAAAGTTAGTCATCAACTGACCCAGAGCGATCTGCTGAGGAATAATGGTATTACCGGTTGAAGTGGCAGCACCGGGGTCACGGATGGGTACAAACTGGAGCATGCCGCCAAAGGTGCCGAGAGTGCCGGTGATGCCGGTAATGCCGTTATAGAGAGTGTAGGCGGTTGTGATCACCGTACCATTATCATCTATCAATATGGCCGCCGTGGCATCCTGGATGTATTTCTGATTGCGGAAGGTTTGTTGGAAGGTGAGTACTGCTTCGCCGGTCAAAGTATAAACCGTGCTTCCGGTTGGTAAGGCACGCAATTCCGCAATAGAATTGACGCCGACAGTGGCAATGCCCTTGAGGGGTATCTCCAATGTGGCAGCACCGTCACTGGCAAGATACAACATACTGTTAAAAGTGCCTAGGGTGACGGGATTGAACCTAATCTCAATATCTCCGGCAAAGCCATTGTCCAGTTCCAGCAGGTCTGTCCAGATAGGGTTAGCCGCTTCCCTGACCTGGAAAGGGGCTCCGGTTGAAAGAAATACGTAGAGTGGCTGGGTCAGATTCACACCTCCGACCCCAATGGTCTGGATCGCCGAGGGCACTCCAACCGTAGTGTAAAAATCCTCAATATCATGGGTGACAATGATCTCTCCGGTCGGTGTCAGTGCTTCTCCATCCACGCGGAGATTGACCTGGGTCGCCGTTCCGCTGGTATGAGTTATGAACCCGGCATATTCTCCAGCGTCTGCAGCATTGAGCCGGACATAAACCAGGGCATTATAACTGGAAAGCAAATTCAGGCCGGTGTGCCAATTGATACCATTGGTGGAAAGTTCATACCCGGCAGGCGGTGTTACAGTAATCCCAGCAAGCAGATCCTCGCCGCGCAGATGGTAACTCTGGCTCTCGGAAGGCGAACCGGCGATGGAGATGAATTCATCAAGGGTGCCGGTGACGATTATGGTCGGATCCAATGCGTCGGTAGCCCATAACGCTGTCCAGGACGTGGCGACACGGATGCCATCGATCTTACAGATGGGGGTGTTGGTTCCCTGGCGGATGGCAATGCTGCCAATACCGCTGGAGCCGACATCGGCTTCTGAAGATACGGCGCTGAGGAAACCACCTGGTTCTCCTCCGCTAAAATCGGGATTGATCCAGAGCTTAACCTCGTCATTGGCAGTTCCGGGGATAAGGGTGTATTTCATCACGACAAGATAGGTCGTATCATAACTATAAGTGTAGCCCGTCCAGACCGCCGCGGCGACCGCTCCTGCCTTTGCAATGCCGAATCTAATGTTACTCGCGGCATCTCTCTGGACAAAGAGGCGCCCCTTAAAATCAGTACCGATGGGGCTGGCTCCCAGATGCAGGACATAGTCGCCCGTTGTACTGGCAGTACTGATATTGATCAGGGCGGACATATAGACGTCACCGCTGGTCTGAGCAGTAAAGGTACGATGGACATCCTCGGCGCTGCCGGCAAAGACGGTCTGAGCGCTATTTCCCGATGCCGAAGGATAGTTGGGATAGGTCAATCCGGTCGAACCGACGATCATCGGCTGGATGCCGGCACCACTATGTGCCATCCAACCGTGATTAGTCAGCAAGTACCCGGCAGGATAATTGAAGTTCTCCTCCAGCAGCAGATAGGGATTGATCACTTCACCCACGGCATAGGTCGTGACGATCTCTTGAACCGTTCCGCTGGTCACAGTAATATTCTGAGTGTATGCCTGGGCAGCGGGAGGAGTGAATTTGACCCAAACGGAGCCATTATAGTTCTGTGCCAGGGCAAGCGGATTGGTATAGGTTCCGCCCTCACTGCCGGAGAAGGTATAAGGGCCGCTGGAGGCAACCGAGATACCGGTGGTCAGAAACTCACTGGTAATCGTGAAGGATTTGGGCGCGGATGACTGACCCACTTCTGAAGTAAAGAAAAGAAAATTGGGATTTACTTGGATGGTGGGAGTCGGATCGGTCGCTGTACCTGAGACGTTGAAAACTTGATTATCCGCTCCGGTGCTGGCATGAGTGACCGTGCCGTTATGCGTGCCTGCGCTAACCGGATTATAACGCACCTCCATCGATCCATTATAAGTGTTTGGCACCTGAGCGGTCAAGCCCCAGGTTCCTTCCGGAATGCGCACCTGGAAAGGAGCGGTGGCGGTAATATTGATCGGAGCGGTAAGATTCGATCCACTCAAAGTATAGGTTTGAGCAGCGGAGGGATATCCCGTCCAGGCGGTAAAGGAACTCAAATTCTGGTTTACAACGATCGTTGGCGTGGCGCCGGAGCTTCCGGTTACCGATACATTGTCAAAGGCAAAACTGGGTCTGGAGCCACTGCCGCTCACCTGCCTGGAAGCCCAGCGGATCTGCACCACGGCTTGATTGTTACATTCAGCCGGCAGGGTTATGGTCTTGGTCTGCAGATTTTGCGGGGTCGTGCCCGTAGTTTGAGTTACGGTATTATTTTGGTATTCCACGCCGGTCAAGGTTGTGAAAGCACCTGTTGTTCCGATGCGGTATTGCAGCGTAACTTCATTGATCCTGTTATTGCTGCTTCCATCGTGAGGATTTCGGATGGTCATAATGTCATAGGAGACCAGGATGCTAACCTTTCCGGTGGTGTTCAGCGCCATAGCCAGAGTCAGATCCAGACTGGCAGTATTCAGATATCCGATCTTTCCATTATAATTATGAACATTTCCGGATGTCGTGGATGCCGTGCTATTGGCAGTAAGAGCACGATCAGCAGTGGGTGCGCTGGTGTTGAAGGTGGATCCCGGAGAAGTGGAGATCGTCCAACCCTGCCAGCCCGCCGGATAGGTCGTGGATGAGTGGGCGGTTCCGCTGAAGTCCTGGGAATAGGGCAATGCCTGTGCGGTTGGATTGGTTTGACCGAAAGCCAGCACCACCGACACCACCAGAGCCATTATTGTAAATATCTTTTTCATAATTCCTCCTTGAATTATGCGCTTTGTGTCAAAAGCAAAACTCTCTAGTGTGATAGAAAAATCAAAGGGTTCATACGTCAAGTAAAAAAAACTTAATTCAAGACCCGGATCGGATAGTTCAATGGCTCTGCGACCAACCTGCTTTGCCCACTTGGAGGCAAGCATACCGTTGCCGGCCCGATCCCAGTCTCCGTCACTGATTAAGGCCAGTGTGTTCTTGAACTCCAGAAGTCCCTTGATACCAAGATGGCAGGGTTCACGCAAAGGAGCGAAGCGGCTTTGTGGGATGCTTATACACATGTTCAGCAGCACCGACTGGCGACCCTCATCGAGCTTGTTGTAAATCTCGGGCATCTTGTCAATCAGCCACTGCTCGCTGTCCTGGATATCTCGCTCCAGCATGGCATAAGCTTCTTTCTGGGAGATGCCCCGATCATCGAGATTGCGGCCGATACCGATGGTCAGGTTACCTGCCGTACAGCGATAAGGCTTCGGTCTCAGACCCTCATGTCTGACCAACTGAGCTTTGATTCGGTTCATCAACGCTTCGGGCATGCTATCTCCTTGTTCCAGTGGTAATCATCGATCCAGAGTCAGGAAAGCACTGCCCCGTATACTGCCAAATCAGGATGCATAACGATGCGACAGATTTTTTTGATTGACAAAATCGTTAATAGCCGAGATTTGTAAACTTGGGTAAATGGAATTCTGCTACCAGATATATCAGAAAACACAAGAAGGAGATATACATGCATGAATTTGATGACATAGTTGACTATGACGATCAGATGGATGAGTCTTTAGGCAACTCATTAACAATTGAACCCAATAATGTTAACGATGGTGCTTGGGTTTTCGAAGACTATCAGCTAGTCGGCGATATTACTCCAACAATATCAGGTGGCATCAGAATTAACACATGGGGGAATAATCAAGAAATGGGCCTAGAAGAATCCTACGATTCATTAGGCTTTAACATTGATGATGTGCATATGCCTTGGGACGACAACCCAGCTGTTATTGGCACACCAAATGCTGATATGTCACATTGGCAACAACAAGATACTGATTTTACTTGTGCTGTACAGGCTCAAAGGGGCATCATAGAACAATTTACTGACGAGCCGATATCCGAATCACAACTTGTTTATGAGGCTACCGCAAATGGTTGGCTAACCGACAGGGGAATGAGCCCTGATGACGTTGGAAATCTACTCGAACTGCACGGAATTCCATGCCATACTAACCATGATGCATCAATTCAAGATTTATTAAGTGAATTAGCTGAAGGTAGAAAGGTCATCGTTGGAGTTGATTCTGGTGAGTTGTGGAACGGAGAACCGATTGAAGACTTCTTTCATCAGTCTGCAGATCATGCGATATGGGTAACAGGAGTAGATTTTACCGATCCAAATAACCCACAAGTGATAATTAATGACTCTGGTGATCCCAATGGTGCTGGTAAACAATATGCCCTTAACGACTTCGTTGATGCTTGGGAAGATTCTGGTTTTAACTACGTAGCTACTGACTTTGCACCAAACGGACTAGCATCAGATTGGGGGCATCAGTTAACGAATTACTTAGATAGCCATCAGGATACAAGTGATCTAATGAATACAGAGCAAGTTCTTACTCCACCCTACCATGAGCAAGATTTTGCATCATACATAGATAACCTAAGTGATACAGATATTGAACAGCTTCTAGTGAATATATGAGGTAAGCATGGCAATCAGTTCAGAATCAATGCAAATAGAAAGCACTATTAGTAAATTAGCCGATATAGGATCAATCATTGGTCAATCGGAGGCCGTCGAGAAACTGCATAAACTGAACGCTAATTTCCAGAAAGGCATATTCAGGATTGTAGTAATCGGAGAAATCAAGAAGGGGAAGAGTAGCTTTATCAATTCGTTGTTAGGACAGAGTAATCTCGTTCCAGTTCAAGATGATATCGCAACATCAACAGTTTACAAACTTGTATACGGCAAAGAGAACAAGATAAGAGTTTACTTCAAAGACAATGACAATGTATTACAGAATAAAGTAATCACAGAAAGTGAAATTGCAGAATATGGCACCGAAGACGATAACCCCGGAAATAGAAAACATGTGGAGTTCATAGCCGTTCAAAGCCCAAATCCACTTCTTAAAAAAGGCATTGTCATTATCGACACACCTGGACTTGGTGGGATTATCAAACAACACAAAGAGATAACCTGGAGATATGTTCCTAACGCTGATGCGATTTTTTTCGTATGTGATTCTGTGGAGACTCTACTTAGCAGATCAGAAATTGATTACTTGCAGAGGTTAAAAAACTTATCATCTTACATCTTTTTCGTTCAAACAAAAATCGATCTTGTCCCGCAGACCCAGTGGGAAGCCTGGATGAACAGAAACAAAGAGATCCTAGCTAAAGAGCTTAATGTTTCAAAAGACAAGTTGCTTTACTTTCCAGTTAGTTCAAGACTTAAACAAAAAGCTGACAAGCAAAAGTCAGGAACGGAACTTGATCGAAGTGGCTTTTCGAAAGTTCTTTATTTCTTGTATAACCATCTTATTCCGCAGAAAAACGATAAGTTGTATCAGAACTTGTTGATAAGCATGATATCACATGCTATAGAAATACACAGGCTGCTCACAGAACGAATGATTATAGTTTCGGCAGAAACTAAAGAACAGCTTGATTCAGCCGAAAAACAGATACTCGATGAAAGATCAAAGTATGAGAACTGGAGAAACACAGAGTATCCAGGATTAGTTAAAGATTTTCAGGACAACCTAGACACACTGAAAAGGGCGACAAGAGATACATTATTTAGAGATCTCGACCCGTCTCCGAACGGTTCTCTAGTATCGAGTGTTGTAAAAGAGATAAGAGAGATGAATGCTAGTCCTGAGGACTTGAATAAAGCTGCACAAGAGATTCTCTCAATATTCATAGATAAATGTCACGATTTGATAAACGAGATCCTGGAGAATCATAACAAGAAAGAGTATGAGTTATGTTCAGGTCTGTCACAGACCCTATTGCAAAGCGAATTTGTCGCTGACCAGGTAACGTTCACGAGCGTTGATGTAAGACCAAAAGAGTCTCTTGGGATACCCACGAGCACTTTTGAGAAAGCACGAACTGCCATGTACGGAGGGATGGCGGGAGGGATGTTGGCTAGTATAGTTGCGGGTGTTATTTTCCCTCCGAGCCTCATTGTCACAATTATTGGTGGAGCGATTGGGTGCTCACTCGCTACAATCGATGCCCAAAAAAGGAAAAAAGAGGAGTACGTTAGGAGTTTAGAATCGATTCTATGCGATACTGCTAGGAGAATGCAATCCGAGTCTATCAGATGCTTCGAGAATACTTTTATTCAATATGACAAGAGAATTCGTGATATTTTGGGACTTGCCATAAAGAAAAGGGAAGAAAGTTTTAAGAATCGATTGGCAGAAATACAAATAGCCAGACAGCAGACTCAAGAACAAAGAAAATCCAACACTGAAGATCTGCAAGAGAGGATCAGCAGAGTTAAGGTTATTATTGATGACATAAATCAAGGGATACAAGAGATTAACAAGTGAAAACTGATATCTTGTTCTCCTACGATAAAATAGAGGAACTGATACAGGATTTCTCTTACTATTACCCCAGAGAGTTGGTAAGGCATCCAGTTACTGCTGATTACTCATCAAGAATTGAATCACTACGATTGATGGAAACACTAAAGTCTCCATTTACAATAGCGTTCATTGGACAAATGAGATCTGGGAAATCAACCCTATTAAATTCGATTATTGGTGCAGATCTAGCACCAGTTGGAATCAATGAAACGACTGCAACTATTAATTGGTTTAGATATTCAAAGGAATCAAATGTCAGATTTTTCCGGGTATACTGGCAAGACGGAAGTGTAAGTGACCATCCTCTCCATGAGATATCTAAATGGATTGGCACTCAAGATAATATAAAACAAACTAAATGGATAGACTTTTATTCGAGTTCTGAGCTGTTGCAAACTACTAGTATCGTGGACACACCTGGAACTCGTAGTACAATACAGGAACATGAAAATGCTACACTAGGTTTCCTGTTAGAAGAACAGACACTTATGCATGGAGGTAGTGCTGACGCTATTGTTTATGTGATAAATCCAAGCATGAGGACAGACGATAAGGAGATTCTTAGTCTATTTGGTGCAAAGACTAGATTACCAGGAGCTTCAGCTTATAACAGTATAGCTGCACTTCAGAAATGGGAGCATTTTGATGGTCAGGCATGGGAAAAGGCTTGGGTGAGAGCTAAGAAATTTGAGACTGAACTTGAAGGTAAGGTATCATGCATAATACCCACGAGTGGTCTTCTTGCCAATGTTGTTGCTAATACTAGTGGGGATGTATGGCAAGAACTGCTCGATTATGTAAATAGCAAAAACAAAAGTGATATCGAGGATGATCTTCTAACTCAAGAAGATTTTCCTATTAGTTCGGTGAAAAGCAAAATCAGCTGGCTTGTGCTACCCTTATGTTGCAGATACGCAAAACACAAAGACATCAACAAAGTTAATGATCTTCAGTTTGAGTTGCTCTCTTTAAGTGGTGTATCTCAACTATCAGATTTATTAACAAATCACTTCATTTCAAAAGCCAAAATTATTAAACTAGGATCAGCTGTCAGCAAGGCTGCCGAAGTCGGCTCAGAGGTAAAGATAAAAATTGAGCAAGAACTGATTAAACAAACAGAACTCATGGATAATGCTAACCAAGCACTAAGGGTTATAGCTGGTGAGGAAGGATTTGATCATGTTAAGCAGTATATTGATGACACTCAACATGTGATAGTCACCAATACCGAGCTTTTAGAGTCAATGTTAAAGAAGATAGTTGATATTAACTATTTTTCAAAACTCTGCTTTGATTTTTTCCAGGATGATATCAGGTGCCTGAAGTTAATCGAGCATGAGATAGATGCATTTGACACCTCTGACAAGAGGATTTTACAATTCTTGTTTGGGATATCAGGATCGAGTATTGAGCGTAGGCTTAACTGCGATAAGAGCATTAATGATGAGGGTTTGCTAAAAATAGCCAAACAGCTAAATAGGGATTTCTCTGTAAAGAAATCTATGTATGGCAAGCTAATTTATGATCATGCTATCATCGTGTGCAAGAGAATTATGGAGAATCTTGAGAGTACCCAGTATGAAGGATCATAAAAGCATCGTTTCAATAGATTTCGGGACATCACGAACCAAGATGGCTTATTTTGATTCATCATCAATGCGTCCAGAGCTGTTTCGGATCGGAGAAGAGGAGAGACCTTACATTCCATCATTATTCTATCTGTCCGAACGTGGAGATATACACTGTGGAGATGAGGCAGTAAGCTTGGGGAAAGATGATCCTATCGGCTTGCTTGATCAGCCACTAAAAAGATCACTAAGAGAAAATGTGATTATTGCTGGAAACTGCCAAAAATCAACACCTAAGGTCCTCCTACAAAAACTACTATCCGAGCTCTACAACAGAATTTCATTACACCCGTTCTTTTCTAAGGAGCAGCCCCACAAGGTAGTATTTACTATTCCTTCGCAATATAGTCGAACGGATGAGAATTTGATTCGAGAAGCCGCAGTAAACGCAGGATTCCCTGATAGTGGTATCGTCTTTGTCCCTGAGCCAGTAGCAGCCGCTTTTGCTTGGTTTGCTGAGACCAACATCAACACAGAGTACATAGTTGTACTTGATTGTGGTGGAGGAACTCTTGACTGGACATGCCTAAGACAGAGCAAACCTGGGAATTTTCAACTGATTCCTGAGTTACCTCCCGATGGTGACATTCGAATAGGGGGATACGATATTGATGAAGAGATATTCAAGCACCTTATTTCGCTCCTTGATGCTGAAGATGTAGGATACTGTAGAGTAAATAAAAACACCATAATACGTCAAATCCAAAACTTGAAAGAGGAGTATAGTAAGACAAACTCTGATGGTGTAATACAACTTGAAAACAAGAAAATCAAACTGACAGCTAAAGACATTGAGGTCATTGTAAAACAACGCTTCGTAAATCAGGTTCTTAGTTCAATCTCATCATTTATAGATAAAGTGAAGGTTAAATTACATATTGACATTCCTGATGTTCTCCTAGTTGGTGGTAGCTCGAGGTTTATTCTCTTGCGCTATGAGTTAGAATCTACGGGTATGTGCAATCCTATAGTATGGGAAAGATCTGAATACGCAACCGTTCTTGGAGGAGCAAACTATCTTGTTTCATTAATTGACCAACAAGAAAGATCAATTACGGCAACACAAGATACTCGAAGCAATGATCAATCCACTTTGAATCTCCCATCTGTTCCGCACAACAAAGAGTACTTTAGAAAACGAGCGCTTGATTGCTACAATGTTATTCTCGCATATTATGAGGATGACGCATATATTGAAGAATTTTCCGAAATTCCATATTTACCATCCATCACTGCACAAAACTCCAAGAGCTACATTGAAATAGTTAAACCTCTTTGGAGTGAAATCGTAAGAATCTTTGGTTTAGAATTGCCAACGAATAGAACCATTAATAGAAGTGTCGAAACTGTGCTACCAGAACTCGTTTCCGATTTATCACGTGATTATATGCAGATAAACGAGTACAGCGTTTTTTACAAGGCAATTGCTGCTAAAACAATAACCTTAAGACTAGGCATAGTATTGTCGATGGTAACTGCTAGATCCAATGTGATTCAAGGAATAAATCTACGATCACTTTCTACATTAGTTAGGAAGTTGTGCTATCAACCTAATTCCATACAACCAGCAACTCCAGAAAAAAAAGTAATATTGAAACTAGTAGAAGCAGTTGGAGGATATAGCGTTGAGAGATTCAATCAAACAATTGAGAACGCACTGTCAAATTTTTAATTAAGATGATTGAAAATAATGAATTGTAAGGAGACAAATATGGATGCATCAATTACGAATGCTGAGAAGAGTTATGATTTGATTAACTCTAAGGCTACAAACAATGGATGGATACAAGGACTGTCAGGTGTAGCGGGTTTTCCTTGGACCCTAGTAGCTGATGTTGGAGTAATACCTGGAATATATTGGCCAATGTGGAATAATATCAGGGCATTGTACGGACATGAACCAGTATCAGAAGATGCAGCAGTAAAAGTTACTAAGGGTATACTACCAGAAGTACTGGCAGATTTCTTGTTAGATAAAATTGCAGGCAACATTCCCTTGATTGGTATTTATTTCAACGCTATATGCGCTAAAGCTATGACTTGGCGGTTGGGTATCCTTTTCTCTATGTTATCGGCTAGAGGAAACGATATTGGACAAGTCAGTATTGGACAGTGCATGGCTTTGATACGAAACATGTTCCCCAAAAGAGACATATATAAGTACAAGAAACCTGATTGGTCTGATCTCTTCAAGTCAGCAAAAGAGATCCTGCAATTTATTACTCCAGATAAATCCAAATTCGTGACTATGGTCGCTTCAGTATCAGATGATACTCCTGCTGATTTTAACAAAAAACAAAGAGCTGCTCTTGAGTTCTTCTCTAGCCAGGATGATCAGACCTTCTCTGATGCCGAGTACAAGAAAAGACAAAAGAAAGCTTTGGATTGTTTTGGATGAAGCAAAGCGCAAGGTACTGCGAAAAAAATAGATTAGAAGTAGAATAAATAAAGAAAAAAACCTGATGTAGTCCCGTACCCTGCCTGATGATCTGTCTTGAAACCGTCGGTCTTTGACCCTTGGGTGCCCAACATGCAACAGGT
>CAYZZE010000010.1:0-31645 GCA_964482845.1 uncultured Candidatus Cloacimonadota bacterium | reverse complement strand
AAGCCGGTGATACACCTATGTGCAACGGTCTTTAGTAAGTGAGAATGCACACTCTGATCCTGAATTGTGGCAGCAATGATCATCGGACAATCTTGCCGCTGCCAGAAAATGATTGACAACCAGGGGGCTCAAATTTCCTTGGAGCCAAATCGCCATTGATTTAGTCCAAAGGAGATAGATACAATGAAACAGGGAATCCATCCCAAATACGAAAAAGTGAGCGTGGTCTGCGCCTGTGGCAATACCTTTGTGACCCGTTCCACCAAAGGCACAATGAACGTCGATATCTGCAATGTCTGCCATCCGTTTTACACTGGCAAACAGAAGATCCTGGACACTGCCGGACGCGTCGATAAATTTAAGCGCAAGTATAACCTCAAGTCCGATAAATAGCGACATCCCATCATCTTCGCCATTTTCCGTGCCACCCATAATCCGGAGAGTGGCGATTTCTTTTATCAGGAATCAGTATGAATGAAAAGAAGCAGATAAACGTAGGCGGGCAGGCAGTGATCGAAGGTGTGATGATGCGCGGTCCGGAATCGCTGGCAATGGCGGTGCGGCGCAAAGATGGCAGCATCGAACTTTTTAAGAGCCCATTCACCAGCATCACCCTGCGGATCAAATGGATGGGGACGCCCATCCTGCGCGGGTTCTTCTCGCTGATTGAAATGATGCGCATTGGCATCAAATCACTCACCGTCTCTGCCAAACGTTATGAGATCGATCTCAATGACGAAGCCGCCGCTCAGGGTAAAAAGATCAGGACCAAATCCAAAGCCCTACAGCAATTGGAGGATATCCTCAGTTTTGCCTTTGCCATCGGTATGGCTTTTCTCCTCTTTGGATTGCTGCCCTATAAGATCTCGGACTGGCTGCAACTCTCGCGTAAGGACTTTTATTTTAACCTGCTGGCGGGCGGTTTTCGCATCATCTTCTTTGTGCTATATGTGTGGCTGATCAGTTTGATGAAGGATGTGAAACGCGTCTTTCGCTATCATGGCGCCGAACATAAGAACGTAAATGCCTATGAACAAGACGAGGAACTCACCGTCGCCAATATCCAGCGTCTCACAACGATCCATCCGCGTTGCGGGACGAGTTTTATGTTCTTTGTCCTCTTGGTGGCGATCCTGATCTTTTCGGTCACCGATACGCTGGTCTCGATCTACATTTTGGGCAAGCCGGTTCCCGTCCTGCTTCGCCTGGGCTACCATATCCTGATGATCCCGCTGATCTCAGGAGTATCCTATGAGATCCTCAAATTCTCCGGCAAAAAGATAAACCACCCGATCGTGAAGATCCTCACCGTTCCAGGCATGGCACTACAACAGATTACCACTCAACCGCCGGACGATGAGATGGTGGAGACCGCACTGGTGGCAATGAAAGCCGCATTGGACATGGATTACGGCGAACACAAAGTGACAGAACTCGGAGAACTCTGATGCTAAACCGCGATAAATTGGCAAATCTGGAAGCGGAATATGAAGACCTCAAACACCAATTGGCAGATATCTCCATCCTCAACGACACTAAGGTTTACAAACAACTCACTCGCCGCTTCCGCGAACTACAGACCATCGTGGACGCCTGGCATCACCTGCAACTTCTGACACGCCAATTCGAAAACACCAGGTCTATGCTCAGCGCTGCCCCCGATGATGAGATGAACGCGCTGATCGCTCACGAAATGGAAATCCTGAAGGACAAAATTGCCCAATCCGAAGAGGACTTGAGGGAATTGCTGATCCCCGCCGATCCGAATGATGCCAAGAACGCCATCGTGGAAATCCGTGCTGGAACCGGAGGCGAAGAAGCCGCGCTGTTTGTAAGCGAGTTATACCGTATGTATGGTTACTATGCCGAAAAAAAGGGCTGGAAACTGCAATTCATCGACAGCAATCCCACCGGACTCGGTGGATTCAAAGAGATCATATTCCAACTAAACGGCGAAAACGTCTATGGTCTGATGCGCTTTGAAAGCGGAGTTCACCGCGTCCAACGCATCCCAGTCACCGAATCCAGCGGCAGGATCCATACCTCCGCCGTTAGCGTCGCTGTCCTGCCGGAAGCCGAGGATATCGATCTTGATATCAATGAAAATGACCTGCACATCGACGTTTACCGCAGCAGCGGACACGGCGGGCAGAGCGTCAATACCACCGATTCCGCCGTGCGTATCACTCACCGGCCCTCAGGGATCGTGGTCACCTGCCAGGATGAAAAATCCCAGATCAAAAATAAAGCCAAAGCACTATCCGTCCTTCGCTCCCGATTGCTCGACCTCGAGATCAGCAAACAGGAACAGGAGATCGCCCGTCACAGGAAAGCACAGGTAAGCACCGGCGACCGGAGCGCCAAGATCCGTACCTATAATTATCCCCAATCCCGGGTGACCGATCATAGAATTAACTTGACATCCTACAACCTTGAAGCGCTTCTGGCGGGCGAGATCGATGAGTTTGTCCAGGCATTGCGTAGTGCTTGGCGCAATGATACTGCTGATGGATGATAAGTAAATGAAAGAAGGTGAGTTATCTAACCATGACCAACAAAGGATGATCCATCCCGGAGGCGAGTTCTGATGCTTTGGAGCACCATTTTGCTCTATATTCTGATGCTTACCGGCTTTATTTTGATGAGCTTCCTCTTTTCCGGATTTGAAACCGGGATGATCTCCATTAACCGGATCAAACTGGAAAGAGACGCCAAACGAAACCGATCCCGTGCTCAGTTACTATCCTTTTTACGCCATCCGGACAGGGTCTTGGGCACCACCCTGCTGGGCAATAATATCTTCAACGTCCTGTTGGCATCGCTGGCAGCAGTAATAAGCCGCCGGCTCTTTGCGGACTATTTTGATCCCCGCTGGGCTTCCCTTGCTGTCGGAACTCTGGTGCTCATTTTCGGCGAGATCATGCCCAAAGCGATCTTTCGCGACAATGCCGAAAAGATGGTGCCGGCGCTTTTTCCGGTCATCCGTTTCTTCTCCATACTGTTCAAGCCAGTTGTGGTATTGGTCTCCCGCTTTAACCTGCGCTTGGGCAAGGCGCTCAAGATCAAACATACCAATGATTTTGCCTATCTGACCAAAGATGATCTTACCCTCTTGCTGGCACAAACCGAGACCGATTCCGAGAGCGCGGAAGCGATGGAAATGATCGAGGATGCGCTGGAATTTAACGAGCAGGATGCGCATAACATCATGATCCCCCGCACCGAGATCATCGGCATTCCCGCCCCTGCCACCCTTCCGGAGATCATAAAGATTGCCCGTCGCGAAGGTTTTACTCGCTATCCGGTTTATCGCGATACTCTGGATAATATTCTCGGTGTCCTTATTATCTATGACATCATCAAGCGTAAGTGTGCTGATGATACGACGGCGGCGGACTTGATGCGGGAAGCGCTGTTTGTCCCTGAGAACACCGATCTGGATGTCCTGCTCAAAGATATGCAACATCATCAGCGCAGTATGGCGATCGTGGTCGATGCCTATGGCGGAACCGCCGGCATCGTCACGATGGAAGACATCCTCGAAGAGATCGTCGGCGATATCGAGGATGAGTATGACGAGGATGAAGAAACTCCGGAGGTCGTGCAGGTCAGTCCCAATACGTGGCTGGTGATGGCGGATATAGAGATCGACCGTCTGGCAGATGAATATGACATAGAACTGCCCGAAGGCGATTATGAAACCGTCGCCGGATTGATCCTGGACATGCTTGAGCGGATCCCGCATCAGGGACAATATCTCACCCTTGGCAAGTACCGTATCCAGATCCTGCAGGCAACCGATAAGAAGATCATCAAGGTTAAAATACACAAAAAAGAGGTATAACATGAGATTGATGGAGTGCGTCCCCAATTTCAGCGAAGGCAGAGACCATCTCGTGATCAATGCCATCGCCGATGTCATCCGGGGGATCAATGGCGTAGTCCTCCTGGACGTCGATCCCGGTGCCGATACCAACCGCACCGTGTTTACCATGGCAGGCGAACCCGATACCGTGGTCGAAGCCGCTTTCTGGGCGATCAAAAAAGCAGCCGAACTGATAGACATGAGCAAACATCACGGAGAGCACCCGCGCATGGGAGCCACGGATGTCTGTCCCTTTATCCCTGTCTCCGGGATCACGATGGAAGAATGTGCCGAATATGCCCGCAAACTGGGCAAACGGGTGGGCGAAGAACTTGGCATACCCGTCTATCTCTATGAGAACGCCGCATCACGTGAGGAATGGCGCAACCTGGCAACTGTCCGGAGCGGCGAATATGAAGCACTGCCGGAAAAGGCCAAAGACCCATACTGGAAACCGGATTTTGGTCCCCATGCCTTCAATTCCCGCAGCGGAGCCACCGCCATCGGTGCCCGCGAATTCCTCATCGCTTACAACATTAACCTCAATACCCGCGACAAGAAAAAAGCGCACGACCTTGCCCTCACTATCCGCGAAAGCGGCAAACCGAAAAGAGATGCCACCGGCAAACTGGTCAAAGACGCCGACGGCAATAAGATCATAATCCCCGGCCTCTTCTCCCATTGCAAAGCAGTAGGCTGGTATATCGACAGTTACAACCGCGCCCAAATCTCCATCAACCTGACCAATTACAAGATCACGCCCCCCCATGCCGTGTTGGATAAAGTGCGTGAAATCGCCGCTGAAATGGGCATCCAGGTCACCGGCAGCGAACTCGTAGGCCTTATCCCCAAGCATGCATTGCTCGAATCCGGTAAATACTACCTGCGTAAGATGAACGAAAGCGTCGGCATTCCCGAAAGGATGATCCTCGAAACTGCCGTGCAATCGATGGGATTGGCGGAATTGAGCCCCTTTGAACTGGATAAGAAGATCATCGAATATGCCATTTCCCGCAAGGACTATCTGGTCGGAATGACCCTTGAAAGCTTTTGTGACCTGCTTTCCACTGATGCTCCCGCTCCGGGCGGTGGTAGTGTGGCAGCGCTGTGTCTGGCAATGTCCGGCGCTCTGTCTGCCATGGTCTCCAATCTTACGATCGATAAAAAGGGCTACGAGAATGTCCAAAATGAGGTGCATCAGTGTGCCGAAGCCGGACAGCCGATCAAAGAAAAAGCGCTGCAATGCATCGATCTCGACACCGATGCCTTCAATACCATGATGGATGCCATGCGCCTCCCCAAAAAGACCGAGGAGGAAATCACCGTCCGCAACGCCTCCGTGGAAAAAAGCACCCAACAAGCGATCCTTGTGCCATTTGAGACGCTGGAACTTTCTCTGGAGGCGGTCAAACTCGCCCAAAAAGTGGCCAGGGTCGGAAATGCCAACGCCCTCTCAGATGCCGGTGTAGCTGCCCTTACCGCCCTCACCGCCGCCAAAGCCGCCTATTACAACGTCCTGATCAATATCAGCGGGATCAACGACAACGCTTTCAAATCAGACATACTCGACCGTTCCGCCACCCTGATCCAGGAGATTGAGGAGATTGCCGCCGCTGTCGAAACCGAAGTGCTCGGCAGGATCCAGCCATAGAGTAACATCCATGCTAATCAGATCGGGCAAACTACCAAGGTTTCCCCATGTTCTCGGCAGCGCTTCCCCATAGTTCGTCATAATATGGGAAAAGAGTGATCATGTCTGATAAACAAAGATTATACACAGACCTTGGCTGGTTATGGCGGATGTGGGGTGACCCCGCTGGAGAATACGCCGAATACATCGGTCAGGTAGTGGATTGGCTCGACCGTTTTGGACGCGGGAATTACCGGGGTGCGCTGGATTTGGGATGTGGCGGCGGCAAATCTCTCTATTCCCTGAAAAACCACTACGAAGTTACGGGTTTGGATATAAGCCCACAAATGCTGTCGCTCTGCGCCGAACTCAATCCCGGCATCCCGACCATTTGTGCCGATATGCGTCAATTCGATCTTGAGCGCAACTTTGACGTCGTCCTTGTCGGGGATGCCATCAGCTACATCACTTCCTGCCATGATCTCGCCAAGGTCTTACATAACTGCCACAAGCACTTGGCGGATGACGGCATGGCAATTCTCACCCTTGACACCTGCAAGGAGGATTTTATCCAGAACGAGGTAGAGCACTTCCAGTCCACTCCTCATCATAAACATCCCGACACCTCAGTGGTCTATGTCACCGTCAATTATGACCCCGACCCCACGGACACCACTTATGAATGTCTCTTCCTCTATCTAATCCGAACCCCGCAAGGACTCCGGATCGAGCAGGAAACCCATCACCTGGGGGTTTTTAGCATCCCCGACTGGGAAAAGATCATCGGAGGATCCGGCTTCGATTTTCATCTGGAGTCCTATGAAGATGCTAAAAGACGCTACCGGACGTATCTCCTTACCAAACGGCACGCGAAGCAATGACATATATAGTATCTATCTCGCTGTAGATAATGCCATTACATTGAGGAAATGATATTGGGGTGTTTTACGGTCACAGCAAGCCAGCACCATGACCGTGTCCACTATTCGCTTGACAAGTTAGACCTTTGCAGATCGTATCCCTGCCACAGGAGTATATCAGCATGGATAGAAAAGAGACCTTTCGCATAGCGATCCAGAGCGAAATCCGCTCACAAAACCTATACCGTGTCCTGGCAAAAAGTTTCAGGAATAGTGAGACCAGCGCCATGTTTCAGCTAATGATCCCGATGGAGAAGTTGCACGAAGAAAAACTGACCGCCATCTTTGAATCGGAATATCCCGGCGAGACCCTGGATCTCGATCCCAACCTTACCCCGGATATCGATCCCGGTCAGATCAACGACCCCAAAAGCGTTTTGGAATTTGCCATCAGCCGCGAATTGACCGCGCATGCTATCTATAATAATCTGGCAGCGGGAACCGGTGACCCGGACTTGAAGAAACTGCTACTGCAATTTGCTGATGAGGAATTGAACCACAAAACCGTTTTGGAGACGGAGATCCAAAGGCTCCAGGGAATGATCCAGTGGTATGATCCTTCCGAACTGAACGGAATGATGGAGTATTAAGGGTTTAGGATCAGATCTTCCAGCGCTCGTTTGGGCACGTGATGAATATCGTCCTCATCACGCCAGTATTCTATGTCGTCCGGATCGGTCACTTCATCGATGACCACTTTTTCTGCGGGTTTGCCCAAGGCGATCACCAGCAGGATCTCCAGATCTACAGCCAAGTTCAATTTCCGGTGTAGCTCCGTTCGGTCAAAGGAGGCGATCTGGCATCCGCCCAGTCCTTTTTCAGTTGCTCCGAGGGTAATGCTCTGGGCAGCGATACCTGCATCAAAATGATGAAACTTACTTGCCTGAGCGGGACCAAGGATCAGGATGTATGCCGCGGGGCGTTCTTGTACAGCGGGACCATTCCAATAGCGCAGATATGCCGCCCATTTGAGATGCGGAAAGATGATGTCATTGGCCGGCGGAGTACATGACAGGAAGAAACGTAAGGTTTGGAGATTTCCGGCAGTGGCGCTGAGGCGTGCCAGATCCACCAGTTCCGAAAGCGTGTCTCCGCTAATGGCAAATTCAGCGTCAAATCTGCGGTACGAGCGGTTTGCCCGGATCAATTCCTTGAGCATAAGTGTCCTCTCAGTAGTTTATTCGTCGCGTCAAAATAGCGATGTTACGATCAATCCGTAAGGGCGGATTCCGATCCGCCCTCGGTGACAGGTCGCTTTGGAAAGCGACCCTACGGCACCTTGGCGTCGTTGTAGGTAAGCAACCTTGGTGCTTACTGACCGGTGAGTTTCAATTTATTGTGCAATGTCTTTCTGTCAATACCAAGGATCTTGGCTGCTTGTGATTTATTGCCGCCGCAGGCCTGCAGGACAGCGTGGATATAATCTTGTTCCACTTCCTCGAGGGTGCGGTTCAGCGCACTTTCCTGGGGCAGACAAAACTTCATATAATCCGGCAGTTCGGATTTGTTGATCGTGCCATCATCGCTCATCAGCACGAGTCGATACACCAGGTTTTCCAGTTCCCGGACGTTTCCCGGCCAGTGATAATTCTGTAATGTCTCCAAGACCTCGTCATTGATCGCTGCCACAGGGCGGGCAATTTCCCGGGCGGATTTGCCCAAATAGAAATAGGTGAGCGGTGCGATATCTTCACGTCTTTCGCGCAGCGGGGGCAGTAGGATTGGCAGAACGCTCAGCCGATAGAACAGATCTTCGCGGAACAGGCCTTGGCTCACCAGGTTCTGGATATCCTTATTGGTGGCGGCGATGATCCGCACGTCCACGAGACGGGGCGATTTTGAGCCGACCATATAGACCTGTTTGTCCTGGAGGAAGCGCAACAATTTTACCTGCATCGAGAGCGGCGTTTCGCAGATCTCATCCAGAAAGATCGAACCTCCCTCAGCGGTTATAAAATATCCTGCCCGCGTTTCACTGGCACCGGTGAAGGCACCTTTGAGATAACCAAAAAGTTCTGATTCGATCAGGTTTTCCGGAATAGCTCCGCAATTGACCGGAACAAATGGTGCCTTGGCGCGTTTGGAGTGATAGTGGATTGCTCTGGCCACCAGTTCCTTCCCTGTTCCACTTTCACCTTGGATGAGGACGGTGGCATTGCTGGCGCAGGATTTGCAGATGCCCTGATACACTTTCTGCATTGCTTTTGACTGGCCGATGATGCCGTAGGGATTGGTCTCGGCGGCGGTGGTCTTAAAAGCCAGTTTTTGATTGTGGATCTTCTGGATCGCCGCATCCACCGCCTTGAATAATTCCGCATCGGTAAAGGGTTTGGTCAGATATTCTTCCGCTCCCACCTTGAGCGCTTCGACCGCGCCTTCGATGGTCGGGAAGCCGGTGATCATGATCACTTTGAGCAGCGGATAGTGATCTCGGATGTGGCGGATGAGATCCAGACCGCTGATCCTGGGCATCTTGTAATCGGTCAACACCAGTTCGATCGGAATATTGGCCAGCAATTCAATCGCTTTGGGCACATCGGAAGCGGTATAGACATCAAAGCCCTGTCCGCTCAATTTGCGTCTCAGCATTTCGAGTGTATCGGTGGCATCATCCACGATGAGTATGCAGTCTTTGTGTTCCATCTTCAAATCCTGAGAAATATGCGGAATGTAGAGCCCTTGCCGGGGCTGCTTTCCACTTTGATTTTTCCATTGTGTGCTGTCACTATGCCGTGCACCACTGCCAGACCCAAGCCGGTGCCCTGGTCGATGTCCTTGGTGGTAAAGAAGGGGATAAATATCTTTTTCATCGTATCCTTATCGATCCCAACGCCAGTATCGCTTACCGAGATCTCGATCTGGTCGCCGTGATTCACCGTGCGGATTGTGACAATGCCGCCATCAGGCATCGCTTGCATGGCGTTTACCGTGAGATTGACCAAGACCTGATGGATCTGGGAAGGATCCACAATGATCTCCGGTAAGGCGGGATCAAATATCCTGGAAATGGTCACGCCCTGCTTGGTACAGCGGTTTTCCAGGAAATAGAACCCCTCTTCGATGGTCTGATTGATATTGGTCAATGTCTTCTTGGGCGGCATCTGCCGTGAAAACAGCATCAGTTTACGAACCACCTCGCGGGCATGAAGCGTGGCGTTGATGATCTTGCCCATGTCCTGAGCCGCCGCTTCCGGCAATTCATGTTCGGTCTGCACCAGTTGGGCAAAGCCGAGGATCGTGCCGAGCGGTTCGTTGATCTCATGCGCAATTCCCGCCGCCAGTTGACCGATGGTCGCCAGACGGTCGGCATGACGCAATTGCTCCTGTAACTTGACGTTTGCCGCTTCGTTCGTCTTCTGTTCAATGATCATGGCTATCTGATGCGCCACTGTGACCAAGAGCTTCTCCTCTTCCGGCAAAAACTGCAGCGGGATCGAATAGGCAGGCATCATCTGATAAAAGATCTCCACGCTACCCCGCACCTGATAATTGACCATGATATCCGCTTGCAAGGTGACGCTGCTCTGCTCGTATCCACTGCTATAATAGCAGTTATCGTCCACGGTCAGGCGACAGCAGGCGATATCGGGATACTGCATTGCCGGCGGGATCACCTCACAGATCTGGGACAAGATCTCCTTCATCGAAAACGAGACGTTATTGGCGATCTCGGCGATCTGATAGAGACAGGTCAATTCCTTGATCCGCTCCTGCAGTTGCTGGATTATGTCGGTCGGATTCTTGCCGCTTTCCAGATAGGTCATCCCGGCAGTTCTCCGCTTTGATCGGTGCGTTGCTTCATCTTCGCTGTTACTTGTCCGCTCTTCCTTTTTTCAAATGTCGTTCGCTAAATTATCCTTCCTCTTCCCTGCTTGATAACCTTAGTATAACCTTACGGCCGTAAGGTTATACTAAGGTTATACTAAGGTTATCAAGCAAGGAGGAAGGGTGTGACCGGGGTCTTCCGCTCGATCGGGTCAGGACCGGATTGTCCGGTAACACTCGTTTTTTAGCTCTGGAATGAGTAGCCAGACGATCGGAGGTAATCAGACCGTCTGGCAACATCATAAGGTATCTAATGGATGATCGTTTACTTATTAAATAAGTCCCTGATCCATCATGGCATTGGCAACTTTGAGGAAGCCGGCGACATTGGCGCCTTTGACGTAATTGATGAAGTTTCCTTCTTTGCCATACTTGACGCACTGTTCATGAATCTTTACCATGATCTGGTGCAAGCGGGCATCGACTTCTTCGCGCAGCCAGTTCAGTCGCATGCTGTTTTGGGTCATTTCCAATCCGGAAGTGGCTACTCCACCTGCATTTGCGGCTTTACCGGGACCATAGAGGATCTTATTTGCGAGGAAGACCTCGACACCTGCGGGAGTGGTGGGCATATTAGCGCCTTCAGAGACGCAGATACATCCGTTCTTGACCAGCGTCTTTGCCTCTTCGCCGTTGATCTCGTTCTGAGTGGCGCAGGGAAGAGCGATCTGACCGGGAATGCTCCAGGGGCGTTCGCCGGCATAGTATTTGGCGCCGAATTCCTCGGCATATTCGCTGATCCTGCCGCGTCTGACATTTTTGAGTTCCATGATATAATCCCATTTCTCGCCGGAAATGCCATCCGGATCATGGATAAATCCGTCTGAATCAGAAAGAGTGACGACCTTGCCGCCCAGTTCGTTGACTTTTTGGGTGGCAAATTGCGCCACATTTCCGGAACCGGAAACGAGAACGGTCTTACCGGCAATTTCCTTGCCTTGGGTCTTGAGCATTTCATCGGCAAAATATACTGCGCCATAGCCGGTAGCTTCAGGACGGATCAAACTACCGCCCCAGTCCAGTCCCTTTCCGGTAAAGACGCCGGTGCATTCGTTCATGATCTTCTTATACATGCCATACATGTATCCGACCTCGCGTTTACCGACCCCAATATCGCCGGCAGGCACATCGGTGTCCGGTCCGAGATGACGATAAAGTTCCAGCATGAACGAATGGCAGAAGCGCATTACTTCCTCGTCTGAGCGACCGCGTGGGTTAAAGTCCGAGCCGCCTTTACCGCCTCCCAGGGGTAATGTGGTCAAACTGTTCTTGAAGACCTGTTCAAAACCGAGGAACTTCAGGATGCCGAGATTGACGCTGGGATGGAAACGCAAGCCACCTTTGTAGGGTCCGATGGCACTATTAAATTCGACACGGAATCCGCGATTGACCATCACTTCGCCCGCATCGGTCATCCACGGCACACGGAAAATTATCACACGTTCGGGTTCTACTATTCTGTCCAGGATCCGGGCTTTCTTGAGTTGCGGATTCGAATCATAGACAGGCCAGATCGATTCGACGACTTCGGTGACCGCCTGGATAAATTCCGGTTGGTCACTGTTTTTGGCTGACACTTGATGCAAGAATTCATGCATTGTCATATACACATACCTCCTGTGGTATTTTTACTCACACATTGTTCACGCACTTGCTCGGGGTGGGGAATAAATCCCCCATGGGTCACTTCTTAATGACGGCGTTCTTTCCGTCAAACAAAATCTTCATTTTGTGCGGATTTTTCTTCACGCAGAAGTATCTTCCCTCTTTGACGGTGGGCAGATCATGCAGCCAACACCAATCCAGATAGTCGTTTTTGGCTTTGTCCCAGACGGTAAGGTAACCCACGTTCATCGAGAATAAATTATGGAAGAAGTGGCTGCCGTGCGACGCCTCAATGGACATATTGGGTAAAACTACCTCAACTATGAGTTTGGCATTACAGATCTGACTCCAGTTCACCGGAATACCCAAAAAGCGATCGCTGGAGCCCCATCTGCCAGGACCGATAAGCACGTAGCGGGTGTTTTCTTTTCTCATTAACTGGTTAAATTCTTCGAGTTCGATCGCCATCTCCTCGGTTTTGATGATATCAAAGCGGTCGGGCGGGATAAAGAGCAAGGTGTCCAATTCTTCCTCAATGTCGTTACCCAAAGCGTAGGACGAGAAGAGCAGCAGGTCTTCCTTGTGCTCGAGATGGGTCTCCAGTGACTCGGTGTACAGTTTGCAGGTCACAGAAACGGGACGAATCTGCAGCAGGTAAAAAGTCCCCTGTTGGGTCTCGGGATCAATGTCAAAGGCAAATTCCATCTCCACTTCGCAACCCATAACTTCCTTGCCGAGTTGGATAAAGTCATCGATCACCGGCGCCAGGGGATACTGGTCGTAATGCAGGATGGAACGGAAGGTGATGACGCGTGGCCCTTGGATAAAACTGCCGGCCAGGAATTCCTTGTTATCGTTGTCCCAGACGGAAGACAGGATGTTGAGATCGGTCTCGCAGAGTTTTTGGGTGATGCGGACGTGATCGAGCGAAGAATCCTCGCCCTGGCTGAGGTCAAATTCGCTGCGCTGGGGCGCCAAGGCATAGAGATGTCTTGGGGAATTGGCTACGATATTCAATTTATCAAAGAGATCCTTGTGTGGGTGGCGCGGACAAAAAGCGAAGGTGCGTCCCCGTTCCACTGCGGTTTTGCCCAGTCCTACGGAGAGGGTTACGATGCCTTCCTCATGTTTCATATGCGTGCCGGGGTAGAAATTGTAGGACTGCGCCACTCCCGATAACAGGGGATAAAAGTGTTCGCCATGACGGCTTCCCGCTACTTTTTGGATGATGACCGCCATTTTTTCCTCGCGGGATGGGATGCGCAGATTCTCCCGGTAAACGCGTGCGCTTTTGAGATACATCGAGGAATAGACCATCTTGACCGCCTGGATGAGTTGCCGGAGACGGATCTTGCTATCGGGATGACTGTTGGGGATCAGGAAAGTCCGGAAGACACCGGCAAAAGGATTGCTGATCGAATCCTCGAGGACGGAAGAAGATCTTACCGCCAAAGGCATATCGGTCTGTTCGATGATCCTCTTGAGAACGGATACCGTGCTGGCAGGAAGATCGCCGTCCAGGAAGCGGGAATCGATCTCGGCATCAGTCAATTCTTCCAGCCCGTTCGATTCGGGAAGCGCAGCGAGCAATTTGTCAAATTCACCGGTGGCCAGGACAGCGGCCGTTGGAACCATGATCTTTACGCCGGGATATTTGTCCCCGATATTGCTGTAGCGGTTCAACAAGACGTTGAGGAAAGCCAGCCCCCGTCCCTTTCCGCCGATGGAATCGTCGCCGATCTTGTAGATCAGGTTGATATTGAGGTCGCTTTCCTCATTCCAATCTTGGATCTTTTCCCGACGCCGATATTCGATCAGCGAGCGGAAACCTTCGCAGATATTCTGGCGGAGTTTGGCGATATCGCTCTCCCGGTGAAATGTTCCGACATATTCAGCCAAGCGGATCTCAGCATGGGTGTAGAGCCACTTTTCAATATGGCCGTGCTGATAGTGATAGAGCAGGGATTCATCGGGTATGGTCAGCAGGTTGTGTAAAAATCCGACCAGGGTCTTGGCTTCTCCGATGGGATTGTGTTCCCGGTTGCGAAAGACGAATGAACCGAAGCCGATCTCGTTCTCCAGCCAGCGGCGGAGTTGCATCTTCAGGCCCGGCAGGTCTTTGTAAAGAAATTCGCCTTCATTGCTGGTAACAATGTCACGGTATGTGGGATTGAATGATTGGAGCAGGAAGGGCAGGGTGGGAACCTGTTTCCGGATCTGTTGGAGGAGCCGGATACCGGCATCCTTGTCAAATTCTCCCCGGTAAAGGTAATTGATATTGCTGATGATACCGATGATATTGCGGGAATAGGTCTGGTAAAACTGCCATGCGGCATCATAATCATGCAGGAGAACCACGCGGGGACGTGCCTTCATATATAGCGTCTTGTTATAATCCTGATGCTCCCGGCGGATGACATCCTGGTTCAGCAGCATGATCTGTTCGTAAAACAGAGGCAGAAATTGGGAATAATAGGGGATGAATGTTTCCACGATAAGGATGATAGGGATGTTGTAGAGATTACAATCGACAGGGATGTTTTTCCGCTCTTCCCATTGCTTGATGATCGCCAGAAAGAGTTTGGAATCGCCATTCCAGTAAAAGAAGTCGTCCACCTCTCTCAGTTCTTCCTGGTGATTTTCGACAAACATCAAGTCCAACGGTGCGCCCAGCAGGAAAAAGATCGGCAGGTCGATAAACTTTTGACGCAAGAGCCCAACCAGTTTCAAAGCGATGCTGCGCATTGATGCCAGATGGATGATGACGATATCTATCTGCTCATATTTGAGTATGCTCTCGGCGCTTTCGAGCGATGAGGCATGAGAGATGCTTGGCTGGTTGTCCAAGTTCAGCAAGTAAAAGTCCTGTGCCACCTGCTCGGCAAGAAAACCGTCAACTTCAAAGACAAAGGAATCATACAGGGAGGCGATGAGCATGATGTTTTGAACCCGGTAGGGCATGGAGCGTTCAAGGATATCGATCTCGGCAGACCAATAGTTCGTCTCGATCATCCTGCGTTCCAGGGAGCGCTTTTGGATCTGCATACTATTTGTGGATCACGGCGATGCCGGTCTTACCATCCATTCTTACTATCAGAGGGTGGTCGAGCTCCACGTGGATAAAGAATTTACCGCGCTCTTCCACCGTCTGTGTCAATAGCCAATCCCAATCGACAAAATCCGTCGGTGATACATAAGGGATGGTAAAGTATCCTACGTTCATTGCCACGAGATTGTGGAAGAAATGTGTTCCCTGCGATGCTTCCACGATAAAATCACGCAGACCCGTCTCGATGATGACCTTGGCACGATTGATCTGAGGCCAGCGGACAGGGATGCCCAGGAATCTGTCACGGCTACCCCATCGTCCCGGACCGATCAGGATATAGCGCTTACCCAGTTTTTGCATCTTGTTGTTAAAATGCTCGATCTCGTTCTGCATCTCCACAGTATTGGTCTTGTCAAAGCGTTCCGGATCGAGATAGATAATATCGGTCAATTCATTGATAATGCCATTACCCATGCCATGTTCGGTATACATCAGCAGTTCGTTCCGCATCAGTTTGTCTGTATCGATGCGATATGCTTCGGTAGTGACGGAAAGTGGTCTGATCTGCAGGATAAAGAAGGTGGGCTTTTGGTTGTATCGATAATCATAATCAAGATTAACGGCAAATTCGATCTCCACCGGTATGCCCAACGCCACTTCTCCGATCTCCAGCAGTTCGGCTACGATCTTTGCCAGCGGGAATTGATGGTATTTGAGGATGCTGGCAAAGGTGAGCACTTTCAGGCCGGGCGCATCCATATTGTCGGTCAGGCGGTCATTCTGATAATCCCAGACGGAGGCACAGTATTGCAGAACGCCATGCTGTTCGGCAGTCTTGAGATTAAGTTTGCTCAGCGTGATCTCCTCGCCGCCACGCAGATCAAACTCACGCGGGGACAATTCCAGCGCATAAAATTCCTTTTGCGAGGATCGGATGAGGTCTTCCTGGCTTACCAGATCGGTCTCTGGATAGAGAGGACAGAAGCGGTGGTTCAATTTGCCTTCGACCACTGATTTACCCAGTCCCAGGGCGATATTGGCAATGCCGTCGTTATGTAGCATATGGGAAGTGGGATAGAAGTTATAGGATTGAGCCACGCCAGAGATATGAGGATAGTAGAAGTGTTCTCCATGCAAACTGCCAGCCACCTCCTGGATGATCACCGCCATCTTCTCCTCTTCCGCCTTGAAGTTCAATGCTTCGAGGAAATTGCGCGCATCGGACAGGAATACTGAGGCAAAGACGAGTTTGATGGCGTCCATCAGTTGTTTGAGCCGTTCTGTTTTGTCGGGATGGTTATTGGGCAGCATGAAAGTGCGGTAAACCCCTGCCAGTGGTTGTGCCTGGGAATCCTCCAACAAACTGGAAGAGCGCACGGCGACCGGATAGGTGATGCGATCGAGGTAGATCTCCAGCCGCTGCACCAGCATCTCGCTCAATTCCCCATTGATAAAGAGTTGATCGATCTCCTCATCGCTTTTATTCCCGATCTGATCCAGCACCACATGCCGTTCGACGAACTGATCGAACTCATTGGTTCCGATTATTGCCGTGCTGGGCAGTGAGATGCTGACGTTGTCAAATTTCTTATCATAGTCCATCGTGCAAAGCAGGGCATTGAGGAAAGCCAAGCCACGTCCTTTTCCGCCCAAAGACCCCTCGGTCAGGCGGATGACCTGATTCATTTCCGTCAGCGAGACCGCATCAAAATTGATGATCTTGCCGCGATTCTTCTCGATCCGGACGGTGCGGAAGATATGATAGAGGAACTGGCGCAATTCATCCTTGTCAGCAAAGTCCTCGATTTTCATTGGACGGATCTTTTTGGCGATCTGGATCTCGCCATGTGCCACCAGCCAGTTTGAGAAGTGATTAAAGCGGCTATGAAAGAGCAGCGATTCCTCCGGGATATGCAAAATCTTATTTTCAAATTCCGCTATATTCGCTGCCTCATCGATCACCCTGCCATTCCGATCCCGAAAAAGGAAATTGCCAAAACCAAGGTTGTTTATCATATAACTCCGCAGGTCGCTGAAGAGGTGCTTGGAGTTTTTATTGAGGAAGTGCACGCCGAGCGCTTTGGCGTGTCCTTCGTTTTCATCTTCCGAGGATTGGAGGATGATCGGCAGTTCGATATTATCTTCCTTGATCTTGCGGATGAGTTTTATCCCTGCCTCGGCATCCACTGCGCTGCCGATCTTATAGCGCACATCCGAGATCACCCAGAGCAAGTAATCACGATATTTTTCATAGAGATGGATCGCCTCTTCATAATTGTGGGCAAGCAATACCTTTGGACGCACCCGCATCCGGAGCCGTTTATTGATATCGCTTACCTCTTCTTCGACCAGTTTTTGCGTCTGCCGCATCACCATTGAATACAGGGAAGGCAAAAACATCGAATAGTAATGCACCGAGTCCTCGACCAGAAGGATAATGCGCATCAGACCCTGATGAGTGTCATGTTCCACGTTGAGTTTGTCCTCGACGCTCTTGACCATCGCCAAGAAGAGTTTGGTATCGCCATTCCAGAGGAAAACGTCATCGATATAGCGCTTGTCTTCCTCGTGGTTTTCCCAGATCGCGTAGTCGGACTGGACATTAAGCAGGAGCAATATCGGCAGGTCTGGTTTTGTTTCTTTGATGCTCCGTGCCAATTGAAAAGGACCGATCTCGCCGATCCGCATCATCGTGATCACCAGGTCAAAGTGC
This sequence comes from uncultured Candidatus Cloacimonadota bacterium, assembly GCA_964482845.1. Lineage (GTDB taxonomy): Bacteria > Cloacimonadota > Cloacimonadia > Cloacimonadales > Cloacimonadaceae > VGPI01. The sequence goes on along the minus strand of CAYZZE010000010.1, from coordinate 14,038 downwards.
TGTCCCTTGAGTTTGTCTAATGCGTCCGCCCCGGTGGGGACACTGGTGATGCGTGGCGCAGTGGATAGGTTCAACTGGCGGTATTCTCCAAAGATCTGTTCGGACAGCCGTCCGTCCTGTTCAAAGATAAAGGCGTCATAAAAGGTCGAGACCAGGAGGATATCCCTCACCCTGTTCTGCATCAACTGGTGGAATATGTCCTCACCGAATTTGAACTTATTGTAATAATAGTTCAGATCTTCCATCTTCATAGCGGCAATCCCTTACTAAACACACAAGTCGCTGCTTGTCTGTCGTGAAAATTCTGATTTTTTCTCTGCCTCCCTGCTGCCCCATCATGTCAACAAAAATGTCCCGCGTCACAAGGCAAAAAGCCTCACCACCATATCGGGAGCGATATGCGACCGGTTCTTTTCGGTTTGCTTGCTGCACTGCTCACCGGTAGTAATAGAGATACAATTCCTGATCAATTGCTCTCTCGCTCAAGGTATAGTAGCCCTTGCCTTTGGCATCCCAACACACCGCCTCGCCTTGCGGTTCGATCTCATAGGGTAGATGCTCAAATCCCCGCGAAAATGTCCGTGACAGATCTTCCTTGCCTTTGCGCTTCCACTGAAAGATACCGGTGTAGGTCTTGACCAGTATCTTCTTCCCATCGGGAGAAATATCCGCTGCCGTTACCCAGGTCAGGGGCAGGGTGGCGATCTTGACGGCGGTATTGATCCGGTCAGTCGCTTGGGGATAGGCAACCCGGTAAACGCCCACTTGCGGCTCACGTTTGGTGATAATGATGATATCGCGGGTGCGGGGATCGACCAGCAGCGCTTCGGCATCGCGGGCGCCATCCTCATACCGGATCTCGATCCGGTCGATCAAAGTAACCGGAATGCTGAATCCTTCCGGCAGGGACTCAATCGATGGCTCGGCAAAGCGATAGACAAAGATGGAGGGATGGCGGGCACGATTGTCCCCGATCTCGCCGACGTAAATGTAATTCTCTTTGGATCGCGCCCCTTTGCCGATGGCAATATCCTCCCAATCACGATTTTCAATGCCCCTGAGGACAAATTCACCCAGCATTTTTCCTGCGGTCCCAAGGACATGGACCGCCTTGCGGCCACCGGAGTCATTGTGCGTATAGAGCACCTCTTTGTTACTTCTGCCGGATGCCAGTCCGGACGCTTCATCGATCTCCTCCGCCTCCACCGGTAAACGGTGGACCGCTGGCATGGCTACCACGTTGTAGCCAATGGCGATCAGCAGCAGGATACCGAGTATCAATCTGCCGCGCAATTTCCATCTCATCTGCTCAATCCTTCCACAATTCTCAATTCCTTCGCCCGTTCAGACCAACTAAACAGCGTGTCAATGCGCGAGGCGTAGTTTTAATGATCGATGTGCCGATATCTGTCAACCTGTTTATTGCCGTAACAGATTAAATTTATATCCGTAAGTAAGTTATGTGCCGGTAGAAGTAGTGCGCACCGACAAGAAACGAGATACCGGAATTCAATATTGAGCTGATGCCGATTGCGTTACCCAGATCGTTAACCTGCTTCCCTCCTGCTTGGTAACCTTAGTATAACCTTACGGTCGTAAGGTTATACTAAGGTTATACTAAGGTTATCAAGCAAGGAAGACAAAGAAATTCGGGATCAGTCACAAGCCGGAGGGCAACATTGGATCAAGATCGCATTTCAATGTTTGAACCGGAATGGCGGAAGTGGCTCACCGAGACCATTGCACATAATGGGCTCACCAGAGATTGAGAACTTGAGAAAGCAATACAATAAGTCTTCCGGCGCCATCAGATGTTGGGCGGTGGCTTCAGCCACCGTTTCGGATCGTAAAGATACACACAACCCTACGTGGTTTTCAGACATTGTGAGGACTTCAGTCCGAAAGAGAAACCCAAAACAGCGCACTAAAAGAAGGATCCCTTTCCAGCAGGAGTGGATTTCTCCCGGCCTAAAGTCCACAAAAAGTCCGGATACCCTTGCGGGTTGATCGTTAGCGGCGTTCCAAACGGTGACTGAAACCACCGCCCAACATCTGATGACGCGTTAATGACACCGGATCTTGTCTGGCAATTAGTTAGTTTATGACCGTTAGAACAATGCCCCATATTATTCAATGGTTTTTCAACATATTGTCATAAGCGTAGCGCACAGCATAGTAACAACTTACCAACTGATAGCATGATTGATGTACGGGTATCAACAAGAGAATGTCAAGAAATGCTAACTCGATGCAGGTATAAGATAATACAATCATATGGCCGAGAATTGGATTTGACGCATCCATCGTTATAATCCTCTTTGTTTCATATCTTTGTAGATTGCCGCCGATCACTCAAGTCCTTGAAAAAGCGGTTGTTTCGTGGCTTGACAAATACAAGGCGCCAAAAATTCTGAGACTTGACGCTTGGATCGGATGCTTCAGAGTCCGCTACTGTTTGTCAGTCAACGTGCTGAGTCAGATCTCATATACCAGTGTGGATATTATGTGGATAACTTTTTGAATGGTGGTGGAGTCCGGTCGGTTTCTGGATCACTTAACTGCTTTATATTTATGGTAATTGGATAATGACAGCCGAATGGATAAAGGATTTTACGCCGTATGTGGATAAATGATTTAAAATACAAGGGAGTTGGGGATGGATCAAGACATCTGGCAAAACATTCTGGATAAGTTGGAAGAGAATATTAATCCGCAGAGTTTTCGCACTTGGTTTCACGATACGAAACTGGTAGATATGAACGATCGTGCCCTGATGGTGCGCGTCTCAACTCAGTTTGCCGCCAATTATTTGAATCAAAATTACACGGAGGCATTGACCGAGATCGCTTATGCCTTGTATAATCGCAAGTACCAGGTTCAGTTCATCTCCAATCCACACAGGGTGTCACAAGAAAAGCAATCGGAATCAGAGAAGAACCGTAATCGTGTTTTATACAATTGCCGCCTGCATGATCGCTTTAATTTTGAACAATTTGTGGTGGGGACGAACAACAATTTTGCCTATTCTGCCGCCAAAGCAGTGGCTGAAGCGCCGGGCTATACGTACAATCCTCTGTTTATCTATGGTGAATCGGGAATGGGCAAGACACACCTGATGCAAGCGATCGGCAATTATGTCCTGACCGAAGGGCGCAATTGTTCGATCTATTATATCACCTCGGAGGAATTTACGAATGAGATGATAGATTCGATCCGCTCCAATCAAATGCCGGCTTTCCGGGCAAAATTTCGCAAGGTGGATCTGCTATTGGTGGACGATATCCATTTCTTGTCGCGCAAAGAAGGAACACAGGAGGAATTTTTTCATACTTTTAATGCTTTGTTTGACAACCGCAAGCAGATCATTTTGACCTCCGACCGTGCACCAAAGGATATCCCGGATCTGGAGAACCGGCTGGTCACTCGTTTTGAGAGCGGTCTTTTATGTGATCTGAAGAATCCGGATTTTGAGACACGAATGGCAATTTTGCGCAAGAAAGCGGAACCCGAGAATATCGAACTCGCCGATGACGTGTTCAGTTTTATCGCCAATTCGATCACATCCAGCGTGCGCGCCCTGGAAGGATCGCTTATCCGCATCCTCGCTTATGCCTCCTATAACAAGATCAATCCGGAAGACATCACTCAAGACCTGGCAAATACCATCCTCTCCGATATGATCTCCGAGACCAGGCGCGATATCTCACTGCAAACGATCACCGAGAAGGTGTGTGTCGCCTATGGCATCACTCCGTCACAGATCGTGGACAAGACCCGTAAACAACATATCTCATTCCCCAGGCAAGTGGCAATGTATCTGGCAAATCTTTTAATCAAACAACTCTCGCTCAAAGAGATCGCCGAATTTTACAACCGCAAGGATCATACCACCGTGCTTCACGCCATCAAAATGATCGGAAATCAATTCCGCGAAGACCACAACTTCCGTTCTCATATCGAATCTCTGATCAAAAACATCAAGGGATGAACGGCAACGATGATTGGGAACCCGGGATGCAGGAAACAGGATCGATGAAGAAGAGCGTTGGATTGTCCGCCTTATCCACAACGGTGGATGAATTTATGTGGATAAGTGTGGATAAGCGGGGTATATCAATCCGAGGCGGACACGTTGTGGATAAGCGCAAGAGCGGTATCGGCGATATGCACATGTTATCCACAGATTTGACGCCTCCCTTAGCCGTTGGTAACAGGGCATTTGAAAAAAAAGGTTGACCGTTTATCCTCTTATCCACAGTGCCTACTAATAGGACTATTTACTAAAATTGATATATACTGTATTAGGATTTAAGGTATGAAAACGATAATAAAACTGATGCTTATGCTTGTCCTGAGCATGGTTCTGGTACTGATTGGATGCACCAAAAAGACCAATCCGGTTGGAGATAACTGGTCGAACGTAAGACCGGTCACTTTTAGCGACACACTTTTCACTCGGGGTTTTTCGTATCCCCGACCGACAAAGATCACCGGCAGGGAGGCCTCTTTGCCGTGCGGCAATAACAACGGTCGAGAATCGATCGTGATCATGCAGTTTGTCAATCTGCCGGAAACGGTCGAGATGGATAGCATGGGCGTATTGAAACTGACCGCTTACAAGCGTTCGCCTCTGACCCGTAATCCTCTGCAATTGCAATTGTTCCGGCTCAACCGCAATTGGGCGATCGATTCCACTGATGTGATAACCGATAGCGATATCATCGCTCTGGGCATGCCACTATACACCGTTCCGGATACGATCAGGACGGATGGAACGGTAATGAGCATCCCGATCCCGATTGAGGTTTTGTCAAACTGGAAGGTGGAAGGCGTGGACGGCATGAACTTTGTGATCAAAGTAGCTGGACAGGGCTATATCGATTTGCGGTCAATGGAGACAGCATCGGGAGCACGGCTGGAATTCGCCTACCGTTTACTGAACAATGCGACGGTCTATACCTACAACTCTCGTCCGAATAAGGACAGCCATCGCATAAGTGGGGATCCTTCCGCGCTGGAGGACGGGAAATGGGTCTTGCGAAATATTCTGCCATCCAGGTTCTTTGTAGGCTTTGAGATCAATAACAGCCGCTTTCATGATAATGACGGCATTGTCCTTGATCCGGCTCAATTGAAACGGACCACGATCAATAAGGCGGAACTTGTCTTGTATCTCAAATCCAATCCTTATTACCACAACCTTCAGTATGCCATGTTGCCGCGTAACGTCACAGCGGATAGTATTCTCACACCGGTGGAGATCACGGACGGACAGTGCGAGATATTATTCGACTTGGGAACTTCGGGTTTTGTTGCCGGTGATTCCATCGCAGTCAATATAACGCCACTGATCCAGGCATATACCTCCGGGGACAGGATCAACAAAGGAATGATCATCCAATCGCTGCATGAGATGCTCAATTTCGGCGAGATGGAATTTTGGCATTATACTGACGCCCCGGAAGGCAAAAAACCCTTTGTCCGCATCACTTATACACCGCCCTACCTGGGCATTGGCAAAGATGACCAAGCGACTCAGAACGTCACTTTGGATCAATCCCAAACGCTTCGGTCCAAAACATCGATGGGTAATTGAGAACTGTCAGGGAGAATCGGGGCATCGGGAAAATGAGATTCCTTAGGACAATGACCAGCAGAAATGACGTTCTGCTCCTGATCGCTGTCCTGGCGATGATGCTGCTGACGGCATGTCCGGGAAGAAAGACAAAGGGGACTGTCATCGCGCAGGTCAATAATGAAGCCCTGTATCTGGAAGAGGTGAAAGCGCAGTTTGGTGAAGAAGAATGGAATGATCTGAGTCCTGAAAAGCGGCGACAATATATCGAAAACTGGGTGATTTTGACGCTTTTGTCCCAAGAGGCGGACAATCTGGATATGGTCGATTCCGGCGTCGCTCACAGGATTGATTTGGCGCGGAAAAAGGTAAAGGCAAATGCCCTGATCGCTGCCAAAGTCAGCAATGTTGCGGTATCCGAAGAAGATATGTTCAATTTTTACCGCCTGCACCAGGGAGAATTCCGCCAACCACTAAAGGAATACCGGATCCAAAGGATCTTTTTGAGTAATTATGGCACCATGGATCACGTTCGACGGGAGATCCAATCCGGCTTGAATTTCTCTCAGGCAGTGGATATCTATTCGCAGGAAAATCTCAGTGATACCGGAGGTTATATGGATTTTGTCACGCATAACGGAGCCGATAGTTTGTTTTGGCAAGAAGCAAATCGCATCCAGCGCAATCAAGTGGGCGCCGTCCAAAAGGACCGTGGCTGGTTTCTTATCCGCTGGACGGAAGAACGCGACTCCAGAGATGAAGCCGTATTTGACGATATCAAAGACGAGATCAGACGCCGCATCCAACAAGAACGGCGCAACCAGATCTATGAAAATAGCATCCGTGATCTTAAAAGCAGAAATAAAATCTACTACTATTGAGAAGTAGCGAAGGATTCCGATCCTCCGTATTGAAACTTGTAAAAGGAAAAAGAAGGTCATCCCGATGAAAAAGTTAATGACAACCATAATGACAATACTGATGCTGGTATTGATCCTGAATGCCGAAAATCACAGTCCGCGGACGGAGGTCTTGGACAAAATCGTCGCGCGCATTGGCAATGATATCATCCTGCTCAGCGATATCCAGAAACAAATGATGCAAATGCGTAGCACGGGTACGCTAACTCCGGATATGAATGCCTATATCATTCTGGAACAAATGATCGAGCAACGGCTGATCATCCAGAAAGCCAAAGAGATCAATATCACAGTTGACCAAGCAAGGATAAAGACAGCGGCAGAGCGGTATATCCATCAGATCAGAGCGCAATTTGGCAGCAATGAGGAATTTAACCGCGAATTGGCCAAGATGCGCCTTACCCATAGCGATCTGCTTAGTTATTATACTGAGATCCTGACCGAACAGGCGCTGAGCGAACAACTCTTTACCAAACATATTGCCAGCAAGGTCTTTGTTAGCGAGACCGAGATGAGCGAGTTTTATGCCGCACACAAAGATACTCTGGCGATCAAGCCGGTCTCATGGGAGATCGGAATGATCATGCGGGAGATCGGGATCGGCGATAGCAGCGAATCAGATCAGTATAAGACCATCCGCCAAGCTTTGACCCGATTGAATAATGGTGAGGATTTTGCCACAATGGCAGTGGAAGTCAGCGATTGTCCCAGTTCCCGCCAGGGCGGTGACCTTGGTTTCTTTCGTAAGGGACAGATGGTCAAACCATTTGAAGATGCCGCCTTTAAACTCAACGTGGGCGAGATCAGCAACATCGTGCGCACGGAGTATGGCTTTCACATCATCAAGCTGGAAGAAAAACGAGGTGACGAAATCAGGGCGCGGCACATCCTGAAGATCGTGCAAGCCACTCAAGCGGACAGCGCCCGCGAATTCGAGCAAATGGAACGTATCAGACATGATTTTCTCAAGGGAGTGCCCTTTTCCGATCTGGCAAAACAATGGTCACAGGATGATGAAACAGCAGGCAAGGGTGGCATCATCGGTGAATATGCCGCTGATGAATTCCCCGAGATCTTTGCTTCCATCCTGCAAGCCACTCCGGTTGGGGGGATCACTCAAGTCCTGACGGCTGACGCTGTCTTGTATCTGTTCACCAAGATCAGGGAGATTCCTGAGCGGATTTATACTTATGAGGAATTACGTGATTATCTGCGCAACTTCCTGACCAGACAAAAACAAATGCAAGCATATGACGAGATGATCGAGCAACTCAAGCGTGATTATCACGTCCAGATCATGCTCTAAAGAATACCATGCGCCATGTCTGCAATTACGTTGCCACGCTCTTTGGCGTCGGACATATCCCTTTGATGCCCGGCACCTTTGGAACGATTGTTGCAGTGGCGGTTTATATCATTCTTCCGGAAGCGTTGTTTTACGATCTTGACTGGTTGCCTTATACCGGATTGGCACTGCTGATGCTGTCACTGATCGGCGTGTTTGTATCCTCCCAGGCGGAAAAGAGTTATGGTCACGATGCGCCAGTGATCGTCATTGATGAATTCACCGGCTATTTCATGACGGTAATGCTATTGCCGCGCACGCTCTGGACGGTGATCTACAGTTTTGTCTTATTTCGCGTATTTGATATCGGTAAGCCCTTTCCCGTCAACCGCTCACAAAACCTGCCAGGCGGATGGGGGGTGATGGCGGATGATCTGTTAGCCGGAATCGGAACCAATTTCTTGTTGCAGATCTTGATAAGGATCTATCCCGGTTTCTTTGGGACAGGATGCTCTGTGTGATCCCAGCGTAATGATGTCCACGCGGCAAATCAGAGTTTGCCACCCCGTGCAAGATAGACCGGAATCAGTATGTTAAACAAAACAAGGCGTTCAACCGAAGCGCCACAATTTTGCAGGCAATGCCTGACAAATAAAAAGGAGATGCCATGAGATACATTCTTTTGGAAGCAAGCACAGCGGTAGGTGACACCGAAACATCAGAGGTGGGCACCGCCGTCCAAACACAGGAAACGATCGAGGTCAACGGCTCACCGGAACAGGAAGGAGCAAAACCTCAACAATCCGCTCCAGCCGGTTTTGGTGGAGCCAATATCCTCTTTTTTGTCGCCATCTTTGCGGTCATGTATTTTTTGATGATCCGTCCGCAACAAAAGAAACACAAAGAAACGCAAAAGATGCTCGATGCTTTGCAGGAAAATGACAAGGTCATCACTGTCAGCGGAATCATAGGCAGGATCGTATCTTTCAAGCCGGACAAGAATATCGTGGTCATTGAAATAGACGACAAAAACAAGATCCGCGTGGAATTTCAACGCAGTGCCATTGCCGGTCTAATCAAGCAGACCGATGGGAATTGACATACGGAGTATGATGTGACCCGTAATCCAGAACTATTGCCGGTGCGTATCTACGGCGATGAAATCTTGCGTCTCAAAGCAGAAAAGATCAGCGAGATCACACCCGAAATAAGGAATTTTATCGATGATCTTACTCACACGATGTATGAGCGCGACGGCATAGGCATGGCAGCACCGCAAGCCGGAAAGTCCTGGCGTATCCTCGTTATTGACACTGATTGGGCAAAGGAAGGGGGGGAGCTCAATCCCCGCATCATGATCAATCCGGAGATCCACGAGACAAGCGGAGAGACCGAGAACGAGGAGGGTTGCCTGAGTTTACCGGGCATCCATGCCAAAGTGATCCGCCCCTCATTTATCCGCTATTCATACACTGATATCGATGGAAACCGGATCGAAGACAGCGCTGAGGGCTGGGAAGCGGTGGTTATCCAGCATGAATATGATCATCTCGATGGCATCCTGTTTACCGACCGGGTAAGGATGCTTTCCCGATTGACCCTCCGTTTCCGGCTCAAGGAACTGGAAAGCAAGGCGGTCAATGGCGAGAACATCCTTTACGACATCTATAACTTTGATCTGGAAGAAGAGCGCGAAGATGATTGAACGCCTGGTCTTTGTCGGTTCCTCTGATTTTGCCCTGCCTTCCCTGCAATTGCTTTTTGAATCACAGGACCATGCACCGATATTGGTGATCACCCAACCACCACGTTCCCAGGGGCGTAAACTGAGACCGGAGTGTACGCCCGTCGGCAAATTTGCCCAAGACAATAAAATTCCTTTCATCTATCCGGAAAATATCAATGACCCCGAGATCGTCGTCCCGATCCAAAAACTTGATCCAGATCTATTGGTCATAGTATCCTACGGCGGGATGATCGGTCACCGCTTACGCCGGGCAGCACGTTATGGCGCGATCAACCTGCATCCTTCGCTTCTGCCGGCATTACGTGGAGCGACGCCGATTCAGACCGCCCTGCTGAATGGTCTGACCGAGACCGGCATCACCATCTTCAAACTAAATGCTCTTCTCGATGCCGGCGCCATTTACAGGCAGCAATCTTTCACCATCTATCCTGATGATAATTATACCACGCTACATGACCGCCTGGCCGATGCCGGTGCGGAAATGCTGCTCAAATTCGTTCGATCTGCCGATCTTGGGAATGAAAAGCCCATCCCCCAGAACGACAGGGATGCCACCTACTCACGAAAGATAGTCAAAAGCGACCTGACGATCGACTGGAATCTGCCGGCAGTTCAGGTTGCAGACCAGATCCGCGCCTTTTCTTGTGAGCCCGGCGCGAGGCAATTGTTTCGCTGTAAATTGCTCAAGATATTGCGTAGCGAAGTGCTTGCCGACCCTGCTCAAAACATCCCCGGCAGCATCCAAAATATCGTCAAAAACACTGGTTGGAGCGTCAATTGCGCCGACCGCCAGATTTTGATCACCAGTGTTCAGCCCGCCGGTAAAGCAATTATGACTGCTTGGGCTTTTCATTTGGGAGCACGCCTCATTTTGGGAGAACTATTGGTTGGGGCGGGTGATTTATCACGCAAAGGACGTGAACCATGAAAGAACAATACTTTGCCATCATCAAATTTCCGCTTCTGGTAAGCATGACGCTGATTCTCATGCTGGCTTTGTTTTTTATCTCGGCGCTGGTAAGTTATTACCGTCTGGGACTGAGCGCTTGGGAGACGTTCGTCTATGTGGCCGTTTTTATAGTGCTGGTCATCCTGATCAGTTCCTGGCTGATGGTTTTGCTCTCGGCGAATCAGAAATTAAAACCTCGCTTCTTTGTCAATTGTTCCAGGTGGTTGCTATTAAATGTCTATTACTTCTTTGCCAGGTTCCTGGGTATGATTAGTTTCCAGAGCAAGCAGAAATTGCAGGAATCATTCCTCCACTTCAATAACGAGATCGTTCTCAGCAATTATGGCAGCGTGGACAGCAAGGATATCCTGATCCTGCTCCCACATTGCCTGCAAAATTCCGCCTGTAAGATCCGCATCACCGGGGAGGTGACCGAGTGTGAGGATTGTGGTCAGTGTGACATTACAGAACTCAAAAAGATGGTGATCGATCACCGGATCAAGTCCGCCATCGCCACTGGCGGCTCATTGGCGCGCAAGATCCTCAGCGAATACCATCCCGATATTGTGATCGCCGTCGCCTGTCACCGCGACCTGACCGATGGCGTCCGTGAATGTTGGCGTTTTCCGGTTTTCGGCATCCTCAATGAACGCCCGCAGGGTCCGTGCCACGATACCCGCGTCAATCTCTCCGTCGTCAATTTTGCCCTCGGCAAGTTCAATTCGTCCATAAGATGAGGTAGTTATGTCCCGCCCCAATTGGCTTCTGTTTGTTCTCGTCATCCTGCTACTTAATGCCGGATTGACCATTATCCTGATCAATGCTATGGGAGGGCATGGCAGCAGGGACGCCAGTCCCGTCCGCCACGGATCGACTGGCGAAAGATTGGATGAACTGACCCGTCAAAACGCCATTACTGACGCCGTCCGAGCCGTGGAGCCTGCGGTGGTCAGCGTCAATGTCATCAAGACCGAGATCATTCGTTTCAGCGATCCGCTCGGCATCCCCTTCTTTGATTTCTTCGATTTTATCCCCCGCCAGCGCGAGGTGCAAAGCATCGGCAGCGGCGTTATCTACAGTCCGGACGGATTCCTGATCACCAATGCCCACGTCGTCCAGGGCGCCACCCAGATTAAAGTGATCCTGCCGGATAAAAGAGAATTTGATGCCGTCATAGTTAGGATGGATAATCCCAACGACATTGCCATCCTCAAGATCTCCGGAAATAACATTCCCTGGGCGGTTCTCGGCTCTGTCGGCGATCTGATCATTGGCGAGTGGTCGATCGCTCTTGGCAATCCCTATGGTGTTTTGATGAATGATTCCAAGCCCAGCGTGTCCGTTGGCGTTATCTCTGCGGTCAACCGCAATTTTTCTCCGCGCCGTGACGGACGTTCCTATAAGAACATGATCCAGACGGACGCCGCCATCAATCCCGGCAATTCAGGCGGGCCGCTGATCAATATTCGCGGTGAAGTGATCGGTATCAACACCTTCATTTTTTCCGAAAGCGGTGGCAATATCGGCATCGGATTCGCCATCCCCGTCGATACCGCCAAAAGCCTGATCAACCAGTTGTAAATGAATAAGATAAAAACAAACCTCACCGGATACGGAAAACTGATCGTCCTGTCTGTCCTGTTGCTTTGTTGCAATGTCACAACTACTCTCTTCGGACAGGACTATCGCACCTCGCCCTACAACGCTCCCGGCGATACCCTGACCGTTATTCAATTGCCCCTGCTCAATATCCCCGCCATCGTCATCCCCGGCGAGACCTTCAGCATCACCTGCATTGCGCCTCCAACGGCTACGAACTGGATGGCGACATTGATCTACGGCAACAGGATACATCCATTGCAACTATTATCTTATCATTATGTTACCAATCCGGATCGGTGGCTGTTGCAAGCGGTTGTGCCCCACTTGCCGGTGTATGAACTCTACGACCTGATGGTTTCCGCCTCCGGAGGCATCAGTGATCTCAGCCGCAATGCCGTGCAGGTCATCCCCACTCGCAAGACAAACTACTATTTTGCTCATATTACCGATACGCACATGCCCACCCGTATCTACTGGCCTAATCAGGGGTTTGACACCGATTCACTGGCGGTCAATGACTTCCGTGCGGTGATGGATGACCTAAATCTCATCCGGCCGGAGTTTGTGCTCATCACCGGCGACATCATCAACGAAGGTGAATTGGACGGATTTGCCGGTCAATACTGGTATGCTTGGATCAAACGCATCTTTTATGAGATGCAGGTGCCGATCTATGTCGTATCCGGAAATCACGATATCGGCGGTTGGAACGCCACGCCGCCGCCCCAGGGAAGTGCCCGTCGTAACTGGTGGAAATACTTCGGCTGGCAATGGAATTACAATCCCTCGCTCACCTGGACGCAGCACGGCCAGGACTTCAGCTTTACTTACAATAACGTCCACTACATCGGGATGGAATCATATATCAATTATGACAACTGGTGGCATATGATCTTTGGCAACCAGAGTTTCGCCGCTAACCAGATGATCTGGCTCAATAACACCCTTGCCCTCCACCCCAACCACACCAAGGTCTTGTTTTACCATTACGATTTTTCCGACCAATTGTCCCTGACCAATCTGGGAGTGCACATGGCGCTCTCAGGTCATATCCACCGCAATCAGGGTTCCATCACCCAGACACCTTACAATCTTGCCACCCGCAGTGTCTGCGATGGCAACCGCGCGTATCGCATTATCCGCGTCAATGGTCAACAATTACAGCCCTTTAACACGATCTATGCCGGCAGCGCCGGCAACAATATCAATATCACATTCTTCCCTCCCAATCAAGGACTCGCCGATAGCATCCGCGCCGTCGTGGTCAATAACCAGCCGCTCACCTTTGAAAATGCGCTGGTTCGCTTCAAAATGCCCGCTGGTAACTTCTCCTACACCGTCACCAACGGCATCCTGGAACAGGTAGAAACCTCCGGCGAACATAATGTCTGCTATGTCCGCATCAACCTCGCCAACAATTCCACCGTCCTCGTATCCATCAAAGCCAATCCCGTCAGTATTGACGATTATGCCGCCGTTCCTGCCGCTTTTTCCATCCGTAACCACTATCCCAACCCATTCCAGGATCACAGCACCATCGTCCTCGACAACGACCACAAAGCCATCCTCAAAGTCACTGTTCACAACCTCCGCGGACAGATCGTGCGCCGTATCCATCACGGACTCAGCCCAGCCGGCGAAGTGATCTTCCATTGGGACGGCAAAGACGACGGGCATCGCCACCTCCCCGCCGGCATCTACCTCATCCGCATCGAGGGACAAAATCACGCCCGTACCGCCAAGACCGTAAAACTATAAACTTTCCCTCTACCTTGCTTGCCCCCTTGATCAGGTGATAGTCCCCTCTCAACCAAGCGTTAATTGTTAACGCTTGATTAAGAGAGGATAATGACTTGATTAAGGCCTTCACTTAAGGAGGGGGTACGGACATAGAAAAGACCGTTGCACAAAGGTGTATCACCGGCTTCAGCCGGTCGTTGCACTGACTTCAGTCGGTGCA
>CAYZZE010000009.1:0-32291 GCA_964482845.1 uncultured Candidatus Cloacimonadota bacterium | reverse complement strand
AACGGTCTTAGAGTTATTATTAGGGAGTTGCATTTACCCACTCGGTTTGAAAGAGTGCCGATATTTTTTAGTAAACCTCTGAATCATTCAACTGTCTTGAAAAGACCGATCTGACCGGACGCCTTGCCGGGGAGAAAGTGAGATGTAAATATCTCTTGACCTTTTTCGTTAGGCGAATTGCATTACCCAAAGATCACGGCACTGGGAGCGAAATCATGAGCAGAAGATTGATCATGGCAGCAATTTCGGTAATAATCGGCATCGGATTATGGGCAGAAGATGTGGCGGTCTTTGCTCAATTGGGGCACAACGACGTCATCCGATCCCTTGCCATATCTCCTGATGGAAGATACGTTTTATCAGGCAGTTGGGATCATTCGCTCAAGTTGTGGGATTTTGAGACAGGCAGAGAGATCCGCACCTTGACCAGCCATCAAGCATCTGTTTGGTCGGTCTGTTTTTCTCCTGATGGCCGCAAAGCGTTATCAGGCGGCGGAGATGGATCACTGCACCTGTGGGATGTGATGAGTGGCAAGGTCGAAAGGATCTTCTGGGGACACGGCCATCAGGTGTTTTCGGTGGCATACACACCCGATGGCAAACATGCCGTATCAGGAAGCGGGGATCATACCGTGAAAATGTGGGATCTATCCAGCGGAAAAGTGATTCATACCATGAGCGGTCACAGTGATCGGGTGCATGCTCTGGCAGTATCTATCGATGGTAAAATAGCGGTCTCCGGATCAGTGGATAAGACCATGAGGTTCTGGGATCTGGCACAAGGATATGAATCGGGAGAGATACTTGATCTGGAAAGTGGAGTAAATTGTCTTGCCTATTCCCAGGACGGAAGATACTTGGCTGCAGGTCTTAATGACGACTCTATCATACTATGGGACGCAAAGACGAGACGGGAGATCCGGAGGATGAGGCATGGCGACTCTGTATCGGTGATTCAATTCTCGGCGGATGGGGCAAGGATCCTAAGCGGAGGTAGCAACTTAAAGTTGTGGGATACAGATACCGGAAATCTTGTGAATACCTATACCGGTATAAGCAATGATCAAATCGTAGGAGCAGCCCTGAGCCCTGATGGAAGATATGCCGTTGGCGGTGGCTGGGACGACAAATTGACAAAATGGAACCTCAGCACCGGTGAAGAGGTGTCCGCATTCAAGCAATATAGTGAAAGAGTTACTTCCGTCAGCATATCTTCTGACGGCAGGTATGCTCTTCTGGGCAGTCGGATTGCTCCGGTCAAATTGTGGGATTTACCGCTCGGCAGGCAAATCAGGACCTATGGCGCAGATAATCCGTATTATTGGAGCAAAGTGTGTTTTTCGCCCGATGGCAAATACGCTCTGGGGGGACACGAGAGCGGTCTGATCACTATGTGGGATACCTTTACGGGAGATGTGGTCAAAGAATATAGCAGCCACACCGACGAGATCAGGACTCTTACCTTTTCTTCCGACGGCAAGCGTTTCCTATCCGGATGCACTGATGGGCTGATGAAACTATGGTCGGTGTCCACAGGCGAAGTGATCCATAGTTTTGGATGCGGCGGGGACACACCCAAAGATGAAGACCGACCCAGTTCTGTAACAGCCGCGGTATTTTCCGTTGATGGGAAAATGGCGCTATCCGCAGCGGAATGCAGCCCCATCATTCTTTGGGATCTGGGATCAGGCAGACAGATCAAGCAATTTTATGATACTGATGCTCTGATAAATGCCGCTCACTTTACTTCCGATGGCAAGTCGATCGTAGCGGCAGGATGGCACATAGTAGGTAACAGTTCTCAGCCCAGCATTTTCAGGTGGGATATTGCCAGTGGTGAACGTCTGAGAGTCGACAGCCCAGTTGTTTTGGATATCGTCCCGCTTGATGATCCCCGCTTATTGCTTACCGGCGATGGGGATGGCAATATCCGGCGGTGGAATATCGTGGAAGGTTACGTGGTCGAGGTCTTCAGAGGACATCAAGGCGTGGTAAGGAGCATAGCATTATCCTCCGATCAAAAGCGGGTGATATCAGGCAGTGAAGATGGCAGCATGAGATATTGGGATCTTACAACTGCTACTGAGCTATTGCAGATGGTCTCTCTAAATAACGGCGAATGGGTGAGTTTGATCCCGGAAGGATACTATAATGCCTCCAATGATGGTGCAAAATATCTGAATGTGCGTATCCAAAACACTGTCTATAGCATGGATAACTTCTTTGAGACCTATTACCGTCCCGATATCATCCAAGCCAAAGCAGCGGGCAGAGACCTATCAGCCCTGATCGGAAATACGATCAATAGCACCTCACTGCCACCAGAAGTGATTATCCAGTATCAGACCACCGCAGGCGGATGGGTGATACCGGTACAAAATATCCAGGATATCATGATCCGTGACGGCAATATCCGGATCAGGATCTTGGGACGTGATGTCGGCGGAGGGATCAGGGAGATCCGCCTCTTCGTGAATGGTAAGATCTGGGTAGCGGAAGAACGTGGCTTGCGACCTTCCGGAGAACAGGATTTTTCCAAAGAATACGCTGTAGCGCTTACCAGCGGTGAGAATGCGATAATGGCGGTCGCTTTTTCCCGGGACATGGTTCAAGGTAACCCCGCGCTCATGAGAGTGTTCTATACGCCGCCTGTGATCAAAAAACCAGATATCTACATCCTGGCGGTGGGCATTGACAAATACAAGAACAGCAGATATGATCTCAATTATGCGGTGGCGGACTGCCATGGCTTCATCGGAGCATTGCGAAAGCCGGCGGCAAGGGTCTTCGACGCCGTGAATGTGATCACTCTGACCGATGCGCAAGCCACCAGAGCAACGATCCTCTCCCAGATGAATCAGTTTGCATCAATCATGAAAGCAGATGATATGTTCATCTTTTACTATGCCGGGCATGGAATTGCCCTGCCTGTTGATCAAGGAGCATACGAATATTTCTTTATATTACACGAAGTAACGCAGATGACAGACATTGGGCAATGCCGCAAGGATGCTCTATCGGAGAAGGAATTGAGGGAAAATCTGCGGTTGATCAAAGCGAATAAACAAATGCTGTTTATCGACGCCTGCAATGCCGGTGCCTTTGCCATGAGTTTTGCCTTACGCGGAGCAGCAGAGGAAAATGCTCTGGCAAAACTCAGCCGCTCCACCGGAATAAGCATCTATGCCTCTGCCACCTCGGAGCAACTTGCCTCGGAATTCAAGGATTTGGGACATGGCATCTTTACCTATTCGCTGATCGAAGCGCTATCGGGATCAGCTCTGAATGCCGAGAGGCAGATAACCAATAACAGTATAAAGAGCTATCTGGACATCAGAGTACCGCAGTTGACCAAGCAATACAAAGGTGGCGAACAATATCCCACGACCTTTATGACCGGTCAGGAATATCCGATCGGGTTGCCATAAATAAACCTCGCTGCTTGATTAGCGGCAACGAGGCTTAAGGTGGCTGGGATGAGAGGATTTGAACCCCTACGTACGGATCCAGAGTCCGCTGTCCTACCGTTAGACGACATCCCATGTCAAATCTGGCTGGGCTGGGAGGATTCGAACCCCCGGATGGCGGGACCAAAACCCGCTGCCTTACCACTTGGCGACAGCCCAAGGATGGCGGAGAGGGAGGGATTCGAACCCTCGGTAGGCTTTTGACCTACACACGCTTAGCAGGCGTGCGCCTTCAACCGGCTCGGCCACCTCTCCCGGTATGCTGTGTAACAACATCACTCTATGAAACTGGCGGAGGATGAGGGATTCGAACCCCCATGGGCAGAGCCCGGCGGTTTTCAAGACCGCTGCCTTACCAATTAGGACTAATCCTCCCCTATGGAGGCGCTCAAAATTTCTGGCGTGCCTGATCTGTCAACTGATTTCTTTCTGCCAGATAACGGTTGATCTCTGCCAGTTGGCGCTCGTAGCCAGGTTTGCCCAGCATGGCATAAGTGGCAATTTTACCTGCTTCCACGCCCGGTTGATCAAGGGGATCGATATTGAGGAGTTTGCCGGTAAATACGGTCTGGATCTCGTAGAGCATTATGAACTGCCCAATTGATTGGGGATCCAGACGGTCAAAAACCAGATTGGCGTTTGGTCTGCCGGCATTGGTCAAGGCGATCTCCGTGGCAGTGCGTTCCACATTGAGCAGTTCGCTCAATTTTTTACCACCGAGATAACTAACCTCCTCCCGGTCAGGATGCAGATCGGGGATCAGGTAGTCATGATCAAAGTTGTTAACGGTGAGAAAGGTTATGACCTTGTCATTAGGTCCTTCGGCGTAGAGTTGGATCTGGGAATGCTGGTCGGTGGTTCCCAATGCTTTGACCGGTGTCTGGCCTACGAATATCTCGCGCCCTTGCCGGTCGTAACGCTTACCCAAACTCTCCGCCCACAGTTGTCGATACCAGTCAGCAAAATCATATAGAGCATTACAATAAGGCATCATGACCGAGATATTCTTTCCGGAACGCAGGTAAAGGTAGTGGAACAATCCATTAAGATATGCGGGATTGTGCCAGATATCGGTTGTGAGGCAGCGCTCACGCATCATCCTTGCTCCATCGAGCAAGGCAGCGCAATCAATGCCGGCAAAGGCGGAAGACAGAAGACCAACATCGGTTAAAATGGAGAATCTGCCACCAACGTTGTCGGGCACGATGAAGGAGATATACCCCTGATCGGCAATTACCTTGCGCAAAAAACCCTTTTCCTTGTCGGTGGTGATAACCAGACGGGAGGCATAATCGACGGGAAACCTTTGTTGCAAAAGATCGGCGATGATCATATAAGCCGCCATGGTCTCGGCAGTGGTTCCACTTTTGGTGATAACGTTAAAGATGGTTCGGTCAAGATCGATGGTGCCCATGATCTCGGTCAGGAAGATCGGGTCGACATTGTCATATACCAGGATTCGGCGCGGTAGCCAGCATTCGGTCTTTAATGCCGAATAAAGTGCTTTATTCCCTAAAGCGGAGCCGCCGATACCCAGAACGAGCATTGTGTCAAAACGATCATCCAGACCCTTGATAAATTCCGTGATCCGGGATAAATCCTGTTCCGGCAGGTCATAAAAGCCGAGGATATCATTCTTTCTGTCGTCGGCAATATCCTGATGCGCCTCGCTCACGACAGGCATCATAGTATCGATCTGGTTTTTACTGATGCCGCAGCGGATCTTTGAACTATAAAGCATGTTTTGATAGTCAAGTATGAGCATGTATTCCTCCTTTTGAGAGTGAATGTCGCCTTATTCGTAGTATGCTTTGAGTGTATGGTAAATCAGTTTTTCGGTCTGATCTACGGTTTCGAAACAAGGAATGGACAGGATGGTATCAAAGAGAGCGTCATCACACTTGCGGACAATTGACTTGACCTCAAGCAAACGATTGGGATTTACGCTGAGATCGGTGATGCCCAAACCAATCAGAAGCGGAACGTATTCGCTGATCGAAGCCATTTCCCCACATACCGAAACGGGAATGCCGGCTTCTTTGGCATTTTTGATAGTCAATTGGATCAGATTGAGTACCGCTGGATGATGTTGGATGTAATAGTTATTGAGTTTATCATTGTTGCGATCCACCGCCAACGTGTATTGAACGAGATCATTGGTGCCGATGCTGAAAAAGTCGCAATGTTCCGCCAAATGGCGGGAACATAGTGCGGCTGATGGTATCTCGATCATTACTCCGAGCGGGATCGACTTGTCATATACGTGACCTTCCGCCTCCAATTCCTGCATACAGGATCGGACAATATGCCTGGCACGGTCAAGATCAGAAAAGTCGATGATCATAGGAAACATTATCCTGGCATTACCATTTACCGATGCACGCATTATGGCTCTGATCTGGGTTCGGAATAGTTTTTCCTGTGAAAACGAGAAACGGATCCCCCGGCAGCCCAGATAGGGATTCTCATCTTTCGCGCCAGGTATGAGATGAGTAAGTTTATCCCCGCCGAGATCAAAAGTCCGGATCGTTACCGAACGTGGTGCTAACGCTTGCAACACCGAAGCATAGATATCTCTTTGCTCGTCTTCTGAAGGCAACGAATTTCGGCTGAGATACAAAAATTCGCTTCGGAAAAGCCCGATCCCATCACAGTTAACCTTATGTAAGTTCTCTAATTCCTGGGGTAACTCGAGATTGGCATAGAGATTGATCACGATGCCGTTTCTGGTGACTGCAGATTTGTTTCTAAGCAAGCTTAAATTGGTATTGTCGGACTCATACTTATCTATTAACTGACGGTACTGCTGAAGCGTCTCAGGATCTGGCTGCAACATCAATTTTCCGTCTATCCCGTCAAGCACGGCAAGCATGCCATCCTGAATTGATTGATTGAGGTCTGGGAGGTTAAACAAGGTGATGAGATTCAATGCCCGGCTAAGGATCGAACTATGAGAATTGTAACTGCCCTTTTCGCTGCAGTATGCCTTTATACCCAGACGGGCAAAAGCAGTAACCTGGCTGGGTGTGATCTCATGCACGACAACGATGGAATCCGGATCGATCTGGAGATTCTTGTAGGGGTCATCTCCGTTTATGTTTGAAATGATGCGATTGGAAACATCCTTATAATCTGCCTTGCGCTGTGCATAAAACTCATTTTCCATTTGTTCAAACTGTCTGATGACAGATGAGAAGAATTCATAAACAGCATATTCTGCGCATATTAGTTTCGTTTTGATCAAATTCTCGATGCCGTCTCTGATATCGGGATCATCAATGATCAGAAGGTGGGTTTCGATGATTCTATGGTCTTCGGTGCTTAGTTGGTGGCTGTTCAGAGTTGATTGGATATCCATCGAAGCAGTGTTCCGGGCTATTTTGAAAGCAGCCAGTTCCTGCTCTATCTCCCCGGCGGATATCTTCCTGAAATGAGGAGCGATGTGACCGCTTTTGATCTTCTTGATCCGCCCGATAAAGAGACCGGAATTTATCACCAGTCCTTTGATAGTGGTCATTAGTCCTCATTGAATTTGGATTGAATCAGATCGACCACTTCATCAATTAGATAATTCTCATCGATGCCATCGGCGATCAAAGTAAGTTCGGAACCATGTTCAGCAGCCAACATCATGACACCCATAATACTTTTTCCGTTGACTCGTTCACCACCTCGCTCAATGAAAAAATCAGCCCGATACTTGGTGGCTGCTTTGACCAGCAGAGCCGACGGACGGGCATGGAGCCCCAGGCGGTTTTCAACCTTTATCGAGCGTGTCGTCATTGTTCTTGGAGGTAATTTGGGCAGTATTTTTCATCATCGATTTCTTGCGGATCTCTTCCTGAACGCGACGGTTAAAATCCTCTGCTGCATCGTATCCGACGCTTTTAAGGATCATATTCATGGCGGCTACTTCGATTATGACAGAGACCGACTTACCCGGGGAGACAGGCAAGTAAATTATGGGTATCTTGACTCCCAGATGCTCCGCATAGGTATTAGCCAAGCCGATGCGTTCATAATCGAGGTTTTCCTGCCAGGGCATCAATTCGATCTGCAAATCGATGGTTTTACTGCGGCGGACACGCTCGATTCCAAACATCTTCTCCACGTTCACAAATCCCACTCCACGGATTTCCATGAAATGACCAAAATCCCTGCCTGATTTGCCAATAAGGTGCTCATCAATGAAACGCAAGGTTATCAGGTCATCACCAACCAAACTATGACCCCGGTGAACCAGATCGAGGGCACATTCGCTTTTGCCGATCCCGCTTTTTCCCGTAAGAAGTATCCCCAGTCCGAAAACATCGATCAAAGTGGCATGTATGGTTTTTTCCAGAGAAAACACGTCCTGCAAGTAGCGGATGAGGTGTTGGATCAAATGCACCGTTGAAAGGCGGGAGGTAAGGATCGCAATCTGCATATCATTTGCTAGATGTTCAATAATGAGTGGCAGCGACAAACCCTTGGATATGATAATGCAAGGGACGTCCATCGTAAAGAGATCTTTGATGCGATTATACAGGATATCGTCCCTCATGGTTTGCAGGTAGCGGACTTCCGTTTCGCCAAAGATCTGGATCCGGCCTGATGAAAACACTTCAAGATATCCGGACAGGGCAAGACCCGGACGATTTACATGAGGAGAGGTGATCTTCTTGTTCAGGGTCTCCAATTCAGTATTCAGGGATAGTGCCAGATCTTTTTTTCTGGCATCGAAAAACTCACGAACAGTAATCTCTTTCATAATTCTCCCGTCCTGCAGTATGCCCTGTATATGGGAAGAGCGGTTCCTGCCGCTCTTCCCATTGATGCGGGCACGTAGTCATAATACCGGCATTATCAGTGAGGCCGGCTTTGAATTTGATCTCATGATCCATACGTAACATACGTCATCCGTCCCCGATGCGGCTCTGCCATGAAGCGTTATCAGCAAGATCTTGGTATGATAGCCCAAACCGTAGTTTACGGCTCAAACAGTTTGAAGTGCTCATCATCTTTTTTGACCAGGACATTGATACTATCGGTCTCCAGATTTCGGAAGATGAGAAAGTCCTGATCGATCTCATTTATCTTGTCAAGCGCTTCATGGACAGACATTATCTCTGGAACCACACGCTTGGTTTTGATCGTTTTATGGTTTTTTGCATTGCCGTTGGAATGAATCGTCGATGCTCTGGAATAGCCATCGAAGTGTTCCTTGAGCGCTTTCTTTTGATGGTCGGTAACCCGGTCTTTTAGTTTTTTTATCTGGTTTTCCATTTTGTCGAGAGCGCTATCGATGGACAGATACATATCCATTTCTTCTGCTTGGCTCTGCAAAATAAACTTGGACGCATGCAAAGAGATCTCACAGAGATTGCGGCTGTTTTCCAGATCGAGGGTAACGTGGATGGTTATGATATGATCGAAGTACTTTTTAAGTTTTAGACATGATGATTCCACATAATCCCTGATCGCTTTGGTTAGTTCGAAGTGACGTGCGGTAATGGTGATTTGCATGATCTAAGTCCTCCTTGTTTATATTTTGTGAATAGCAAGAGAACGAATATCTTCGACGGATTCCATAATCGCCTCGGACAGGGTGGGATGAGCAAAGACCACTCTTTCAATATCTCGGGCAGTAGCATTGAATCCGATCAGGATAGAACCCTGAGCGATCAATTCCGCTGCCTGTGGTCCGATAATATGCATCCCGACCAGTTGTTGGCTGTCGGCTCGGGCGATGGTCTTGACAAAGCCCATCCCGTGACTCATCGTCACGGCCTTGCCATTGGCGGTAAAGGGAAATCTGCCAATGATAATATTGTCATATTGGTCCCTTGCTTCCGATTCGGTAAGTCCTACCGAACCCACTTCCGGATAAGTAAAGGTGCAACGTGGAATGTTGCTGTAATCGAGAATACTATGCCGCGCCTCCTCATGATGCAATCGTGCTTTGATTTGTTCTGCAGCCATCAGACCTTGTTTGGAAGCGATATGAGCCAGAAGCATCTTGCCGGTAATATCGCCAATGGCATACACGTCATCCAAAGTGGTCTGCATCCTATCGTCAATGATAATAAAACCGCGGTCGGATTGGGGAGATTCGCCAACCCACCGGATATCACATTTCGGTTTTCTGCCTACGCTCAATAGAACCTTATCCGTAACAATCTCAGATCCATCAGATAACACTAACTTCACTCGTTCGCCATCAGTTCTGGCTGATTCCACCCCACGGGAGAGGTCGATCTTGATGCCTGATTTCTTGAGTGCCATCATCAAGCGTTTGGATACTTCTTCATCCTCCGCAGATATCAGGTGTGGCAAATATTCAATGATCCTGACCTGAACTCCCAGAGCATTGAAAATGGATGCGAATTCACATCCGATCACACCGCCGCCAATGATGACAAGTTCCCGGGGCAAGGTATCCAACGCCAATGCTCCGGTAGAGGTCAGGATATTGATCTCATCGGCCTTTACCCCCGGCAGTTCATTAGGGATAGAGCCAGTGGCTATGATCACTTTCTCACAGAGATACTGTTCGCCCTGGTCGGTCATGACAATAAATCCCGTTTCCTGGCGTTCGATCGAAACGACGGCAGAATTGACCACGGGGATACTGCGTTTTTTGAATATAAATTCTATCCCGCCAACAATCTGCTCCACCACTTTGTTCTTTCTTTCCGATATGTCCCGCCAGTCAAACAGATCCGCCTGACGCTTTAGCCCATATGCAGGAGCATTATTCATCTCGTGGATCAATTCACAGGATTTTACCAGCGCTTTAGTTGGAATACAACCCCAGTTCAAGCATACACCACCCAGGCGTTCCTTCTCAAACAAGACCGTGGAAATCTCAAATTGATTCAGGCGGATAGCCGCTTCATAACCTCCCGGCCCAGCCCCGATCACTGCCACTTGGTATTGTGTCAAATCTTCCTCCACTATAATATGTCCTTTCTTAGTCTGCTATTCAGGATTCCCATTTCATCACGGTATTTGGTGATGATTCTGCGGGAGATATTTAATCCGTCGGACTTAAGTTTTTCTACCAATTCCTGGTCGCTGAGGGTGTGATCCTTATCTTCTTGTTCGACGTATTTGATGATCTGGCTTTTTACCTTCTGGCGGGAAATTGTTTCAAAGTTATCATCCGTTCCCGCCGTGGAAGTAAAGAAGTCCTTCAGGGAATAGATCCCGTAAGGCGTTTCGGCATATTTATGCTTAACTACGCGGGAGATGGTTGATTCGCTTACTCCCAAGTCCTGGGCAATCACAGAATAAGTGAGCGGTACCAGCGTTCCGCTGCCGTTATAGAAGAAATCTCTCTGGTGTTTGACAATGGAAAGGGTCACTCGCTCCAGTGTCTTCATCCGCATATATATGGATTTGATCAAAAACTTGGCAGAATTGATCCTCTCGCGGACAAAGGACATGGTTTGTTTGTCCAGGGTGTGGCGATTGATCATTCTCCGGTAACGTTGGCTAATCACAATGTTTGGCGTAACATT
The DNA here is from genome assembly GCA_964482845.1 of uncultured Candidatus Cloacimonadota bacterium. Lineage (GTDB taxonomy): Bacteria > Cloacimonadota > Cloacimonadia > Cloacimonadales > Cloacimonadaceae > VGPI01. The sequence goes on along the minus strand of CAYZZE010000009.1, from coordinate 21,322 downwards.
GTCATTGATAACCACTTCGTATTCATCGCCGATCTGTTTGACCGTCACGTCGGGATAAATATAAGCGGTATTGGAAGCCAGAATACGCAGCCCCGGCTTGGGATCAAGTCTGGAGATCTGTTCCCGCGCTTTCAATATGCATTCTTCCGAGACACCGAAGTGAGATGCGATTTTGCCATAACGGCGGTGGATCAGGTTATCAAAATGATCCGCGATAATTCCGGAAACAATACGGTTATCCCGTTGTACTTCAGTCAGTTGCGCCATCAGACATTCGGATATGTTACGCGCCGTTATTCCCTGAGGTCTAAGGGATAAGACCAAGGCATGGATCTCCACGGTACGTGCTCGCTTCAAACCAAACTGCCTGCCGAGTTTATAAATGTTAAAGTTTGAAGGGAGGAAGCCATAGCTATCGCAGTTATCGACCAATTCACAAGCAAAATCGTATTCTTCCTCCGTTAGATCAAAGGCGAAAAGTTGTTGTAGATATGTTGTCCTGCCATCTTCTTCAAACTTGATCAATGATTCTGTGTAATCGCTGTCACCATCGCTTTTCCATGTATCCGAGGATTGATGAAAATCATTCCATTGGTCGAGAATATCGGTCAGTTCTTTGGCTTCAGACAGAGTCTGCTTGATCTCTTCATCTGCGCTGGTATCTTCAAGAGTTTTATTGGATTCGGTCTCTTGATATTCGTTGCGACCATCCTCCAAGTCCTCATCATCTTTATCCTCGCGCAATTCCAGTAATGGATTGTTTACCAGTTCCTGTTTGATATACGTTTCCAATTCGAGTATCGGCAAAGACAGCAGTTTTAGGGATTGCAGCATCTTGGGCTTAAGAGCGAGTTCCGCCTTCTGTCGTAAATTGATATATTGTTCAAACGAACTCATATCTATCACTCAAACAATTGATTGCTCATAAACCTTTCTCCCAGATACACTTCTCTGGCTTTCTCGTCATTGATCAGATCCTTGGATTTGCCGGATACAATTATCTTACCTTCGTAGATAATATAGGCGCGATTGACGATTTTCAAAGTTTCGACCACATTATGATCGGTTATCATCACTCCGATATTCTTATCTCTCAGTTGGCCAATAATATCCTGAATATCCGCCACGGCGATGGGATCGACTCCGGCAAAGGGCTCATCCATAAAGAGAAACGTCGGATCGGTCACCAATGCTCGCGTAATCTCCAGTTTGCGCCTTTCGCCCCCAGACAGGGTGTATGCTTTCTGTTTGGCAAGTTGGGTCAATCCGAGTTCCTCAAGAGATAATTGAAGGCGTTTGCGTTGCACTTGTTTGGGTAATTTGAGGGTCTGCATGATAGCCAGGATATTCTGTTCGACCGTAAGTTTGGCAAAAATGGAAGGTGCCTGCGCCAAATATCCTATACCCAGCCGGGCACGTTTGAACATCGGTTTATGTGTAACATCGAGATCGTCGAATAGGATTCTGCCAGAATATGGCTTTGCCAACCCAATGATCATGTAAAAAGTAGTTGTCTTTCCCGCCCCGTTTGGACCGAGAATGCCGACCACTTCGCCTTGATTGATGTCAAGGCACAGATCGTTGACGACTTTTCGCTTGCCGTATATCTTGATCAGGTGTTCCGCTCTGATTTTATGGTTAGCCATCGTCTGTGACTTTTCCGTTATCTCTTTTTTGTCAAGACCTGTTCTCAAAAACATACTTCCCACGGATGTTGCGTCTCATCTCCATCCGCTCAAGTTTATTGTCATCATTGAAGTTCGCCTCCAGATAGTCACCGCTGGCGCTATTGATAAAAAAATCCCGTCTTTCTCTGGGTGGCTGGACAAAGAAATAATTTACCATCTCTTCGGCGGTAAAATGCCTGATTTTATCGTCTTGGAAACTGATCTTGATAAAACTTGCCGTCACCCAGTTTTCCTGCTTGGTGTCCCGCTCCCCGGAAAATCTTACCCGACAGGAATCCACCAATTCGGCAGTCTGGATCTTGCGGTTTTGGAGATAGACATAGAATTCCACCGCTTCTGCTGTGGCAAAATCTGAATAGAACACCGGTTTACCGGTAAAAACCGCCTTCTCTTCCCTGAGAAAATGGATCAGAAAGTCACTCTTTGCCTGATACTCATTGGTGCTGGTCTGGACGTTAAAAGTAGCGATAAGTTTGCGGTCCTGCTCAAAGTATTCCATCTTTCCCGCCTTGATCCGCAAGGTGTCGGGACTACCTCCTGAGACCTCCGGCTCCTCCACCATATAGGCATATCCCTGATTCCTGTCCCAAAAGGCATAGTTACAGGAAACGTAGGCATATTCCTGCTGATCAAAGGCACGAACCCGATCCCAGACGGTCAGTCGGTTTTGTTTTTTGTCATAGAGCGCATGATCGCTCGTTATCCAGCGAAAGGTTCCGTCGGGTTTGCTTTCTGTGACCCGAATATTACCTCCAAGGCGTAGTTGTTCCGGTATCCGGTAATATGCCACGCTATCGGCCACCAGGGTCAGAGTATCGGTGGAAACACACACGCTATCAAACAAACGGACGATTTTCTGCTTTTCCCAGATGATGGCACGCTGGCTTTTGAATTCTATCTTGCCATAGAAAAAATGCACCCTGCCATTGAGTTGCAATATCTGTTCATTCTGCACCGTGCTCAGGTTCAGAAAGTCCGAATGGATCAAGCGAAAGGTCTCTCCGGATTGAGCGCTCAGGATCTGGCAGAACAAAATCAAAAAGGCAGCCAGCAGGGTGCTACCAATCAAATTCTTTCTCATTCACTCTACCTACTGCTGAGACGGTATTCATCTCGGCAAACGAGATCCTGGTATCGGTTCGCAGATTACTACCTCGCAATACATTATCACCCCGGGTTAGCGTCACATTTGCGGGAGCGAAGATCTCGTCAACGTTCCTGTCCCAGATGATCCGCGGCGCTCTGATGTTACCATTGATCGAGGACATATACACATTACCGATGGCGATTATGATGTTAAGCGCTTCGTCAACAGTTATCGTATCGGCTTTGACGGTCGAATTGAGTAGTCCCCGTTCGTTAAAATTCTGCAGTATCACGCCATAGGCATGCGTCAGGCGGCGATCATAGTAGCGTACTATCTTTTGGGCGTCGAGCGTGTAATCGACCCGATCCCCAATAAACTCCGTGATGATTACCTGATAACTGGTCTCATCCGGAACATTTTGCGGCAATGACGAAATAGCCACTTCCATTTTGTCGGTCCGGCAGGACACAAACACCAATAACGCGCTGAAAAGCACCAAGTTAAGTAGATACTGACGCAAGATACGCCTCGATGGTATTGCTCAGGATCCTTTTCTTGAGCAGAATCAATTCCACAAAATCACGCACCGCACCCTTGCCCCCTTTGCGCATGGACACCCAATCAACTACTTCCCTGATCGAGACGGGAGCATCGGCAGGACAAGCGGAAACTGCCGCTCTTGCCATGGAAGGAACGTCATTCCAGTCATCTCCCATATAGGCCACATTTTTCCAATTCAAACCAATTCGCAGTAGCAAATCGTCCAATTCCTTCAGTTTATTGGAAATTCCCTGATATTGGTGTTCAATATTCAATTCGGCACATCTGAGGTTGAGAGCGGCTGATTTTCTGCCTGTGATTACCACGGGTATCAGCCCGGCTTTGATCAGGAAATATATCCCCATACCGTCCTGGGCACAAAATCGCTTGATATCACTTTCGTCATCCCTGAGGATGATGCTCCCGTCCGTCAGAACGCCATCACAATCGAATACGACCATCCGGATGTCATCCCAATCAACCGTCGGCTTGGAGATCTGTCTCATCAGATTAGACATGGGTCGCATCCATTGCGTGTTTGATCCGGATACAGGATTCAACGATCTCGGTGACCTTGGACAAAGGCACCATGCTGGCAGAATCGCTCAATGCTTCCATCGGTTTCGGATGTGTCTCGATGAACAGACCATCGACCATATTGGTCGCCATCGCTGCCGATGCCATCATCAAGGCAAATTCCGGTGCCCCACCCGATACGCGCTTTAACGATGGTTTTTGCAAACTGTGCGTAACGTCATATACCACCGGATAATGAGACGATTTGAGAATGCCAAAACTACGGAAATCGACCACCAGATCATGATACCCAAAGGTGGTTCCGCGTTCCGTAAGCATGATCCGGTAATTATTGACCGAAGTTGCCTTCTCAATTGCCGGCAGCATATCTTCCGGAGCCATGAATTGCCCTTTTTTGATATTGACGATCTTTCCCGTGGCAGATGCGGTATGGATGAGTTCCGTTTGGCGGCAGAGAAACGCTGGTATCTGGATCACATCTACAACCTCGGATACCGCCGCCACTTCTGTTGATTCATGCACGTCGGTCAAAAGCGGCAAGCCAAATTGGTCTCCGATCATACGAAGTAGATTCAATCCCTCATCCAGTCCCGGCCCCCGGTAAGATGTTTCGGCGGTGCGGTTTGCTTTTTTGTATGATGCTTTGAAGATCAAATCGAGTCTATACTTCTGCCCCAATTCGGCGAGATATTCCGCCGTTCTCAGCATTGTATCTTCGTCCTCGACCACGCATGGCCCGGCGATCAGAAAAAATGGTCTGGTGTGCAATATCTGCTGATACAAGTCCATCGTTTACCTCTTTATCTGGAGATAAGTAACTGCGATCGACGCCGCTTTGCTATACCGGTCACTTTAAAACAACGGTCTTTTCCCACGTAAATTCACGATCTGTTCTGCCAAAATGACCATAGGCAGCAGTATCAAAATACTGTGCTTTTCTGAGGTCAAGGTAATCGATAATTCCCAATACTGTCAAGTTAAAATTACGTTTGATCAATTCTTCGATCTCACGGTCGGACACGATACCCGAGCCAAAGGTATCGACCATCAGGGAAACGGGGGTCTTCTCACCGATTACGAAACTGAATTGCACCAGGCACTCTTCCGCCAGATCCGATGCCACCGCGCTTTTGGCGATATGCCTTGCCATATATGCCGCGCTGCGGTCAACCTTGGTGGGGTCTTTCCCCGAAAACGCCCCTCCGCCATGTTGAGCCCAGCCGCCGTAAGTATCGACTATGATCTTGCGACCGGTCAATCCGGTATCCGCTGCCGGTCCGCCATCTACCCATTTACCCAGGGGATTGATCTTCATATTACAGTCACCGGTTTCAAAAAAGTGCTGGCTTTCTGCTTCTATCTCATTGATCGCCGGTATGATGACCAGTTCTCTGATCTGTTCTTGAAGCAGGGCAAAACTTCTATCGGTCATGGGTTGATGATGAGTGGAGAGGACGATCGTGTCCAGTTTGACCGGACGACGATTGTCAAAATGGAAGGTAACCTGAGATTTGGCATCCGGTAATAAGGCGTCGATCGTCCTATCCTTTCGGACTCGGGCAAGATGCTGTAACAGTTTGTGGGAGAGGACGATCGGGATGGGCATCAAATGTTTGGTCTGGCGACAGGCATAGCCGAACATCAAACCCTGGTCGCCAGCACCGTCGTTCTCCTCCAGCGCTCTTTCCTGCTGATGCAGATAGTTATATATTTGACAGTTGTAGTCAAAACCCTTGTCCGGATGGACATAGCCAATGCGCCTGATCACATCTCTGGCGATCGCTGCCACATCCACCTGCGTCTTTGAACTGATCTCACCCGCCAGGATCAACCTATCCTGGGTTATGAGCGTCTCACATGCCACCCGTGACATGGGTTCTTGCTCCAAATATGCATCCAATATCGCATCCGACACCTGATCGCAAACCTTGTCCGGATGGCCTTCGGAAACCGATTCGGAGGTGAAGACAAATCCATCATCCTTCTGGCTCTCCACTTTATGCAGTGCTGACATTTCCGTTTCTCCTTTATCATAAAAAATAAGCCGGCGCTCAAAGCCGGCAGAGGTAAAAATCCGCGCTTTAGCACATTTTCTGCGGAGCAAAGAGCAAATCGCCGCAATTGATCTATATCACCGCATACATTGATCCCTAAAAGGCCGCATACGGATTAGGTATGGTACATCTGCGGGGATTCGAACCCCGGACCCACTGATTAAGAGTCAGTTGCTCTACCAGCTGAGCTACAGATGCATATCGGTCCCCATCTTTTTCCTGAGGTCTTTGATGTCAAGTATAAACGCCACTTGCCGGATTTTACCTCCTACAGGTGGACAATCCGTACAAGTGTCAGTTTTATTATTAGCGGTTTATATGGGCGATCCTGCCGGAGATTACCGCTGCTGCCAATCAATCCCTCGTCCTTCCCTGATGTTTATCTTGTGTTCTTCTCACCTTACTCCAGAGATACAGCCGAGCACTCAGGATGATCTCGGGACGAACTTGGATTTAAACTGAGCCATCATAAAGCGTAAACTATCATATTTATTCAAGAGTCATCTGAATGGTCAAACCGATCCGAAGTGACGCTGCAACAAATCAAAGATGCCATCCTTGCGTTTGTCTGCACCAAAGCATTCTCTTATCCTTCGAGATACACAAGCATGATCTTCGGCATTCAACGCTTGTTCAACTGCCCGGGAAAGATCATCCGCACTGCGTCGCATAATAATAAATCCACTGTCCCCGATCAGCGTGGGTATCCCTGCCACATTCGAACCAACCGGAATGCAGCCCATCAGCATCGCTTCCATCAGTGAATTGGGCATCCCTTCCGATATGGATGGCTGAGCATAAACCTGCACCCGTGAATACAAATCCATCAGTTCATCGTGTTCCAGGTAATGGTACACTGAGATATTGCTGAGCCGTGAGATCCCGTAAATGGGATCATAATGCCGCAAACACTTGGGACTGATACCCACGAAGATAAACTTGAGATCAGGCATCCGCCTGGCCACTTCGATTAAAAGGTCATATCCTTTATTATAAAAATCTGATAGATTTGGTGTCCCGCCTACGGTCAAGACCGTCTTTTCCCTTTGATTTGGTTCTGTCACCCCATTACTGGTCTCAATGCCATTGTGCACGACCCCGACCGGTGTTTTTAGATCCGGGACAAAGTGTTTGATTCCCTCAGAATGCCCATCAGCCCGATAATAAGTATTTATGGAGCGGATAAGATCCTGGTGATTGACAATGACCAGGTCACAGTGCCTTAGAGCATACGCCCCACAATTGCCTCTTATACGTTTATAATAGACGCCATAACGAAACTCCGGATAGCAGACGGCATCATATCCGCCGACGAATACCACCGACCTCTTGCGGAGCAGTCGGCATACGAATACTGCTAATCCCGCATGATAATCGGCAAACCAGATAAACACCTTGCGCATACGACTCCGGCACAGTAACTGCAACAGCATCCTGACAATACCTTTCACATAGGCGATATGACCTTCGGATTGCCTGAGTTCAATGTTTAAAACTTTATATCTGTTTGCCAGGATACGGCGGTCAACCTCAGTAAAAGTGGAGCGGGATGGGATCAGATAGAGGACTGTTTCTTTCATGCTTGTTTCATAGCAACCTTGTAAATCACCGTAAATCCCTACGTATCATGAGGATCAGTGTTCTTATCCATTACTGCATGAAGGAGTCCGCTCAGGATCTCTGTATTCTTTTTGCGACTGAACTGGGCAATGTATTCCATATCGGAGTTTACTTCCAGTTTTGCTTCTCGCCACAATTGACAGACGTAACTCAATTGCTCGCATATCCCGTCCAGGTCTCCGCTATCGGCGATAAATCCTGTTTTGCTGTTTCGTATGATATCTGCCGCCAGACCGTTACTGGGCACGATTGCCAGAATGGGTCTGCCGCTACGGATGTATTCAAAGACCTTGCCGGTCAGAATGGATTCCGTATGGACGCCACCGGCGATAAAAAGGAGTAACACATCAGCATTTATCATACTTTCAATACTATGCCGATGTGATTGAAATGGTGTAAAATTCACCATTGGACTGATGACCGGATGTCTGTAATACATCCCCATTACAAAGCGTGGAGTGTTTCTACCCACAATGTCGATCGCCAGTTCTTCCGGTGTGACCTCATTTTTCTCCACCAGATGCTGTATCGCCCGCCAAAGGATATCCGGCTGCCTCCGGTCATAAAAACTGCCCAGATAGACGATATGCATTTTCTTGGTGTATCTATGCACCGGCATTGGTGGAAAATCACTCTCGTCAAAACCGTTCGGTATGATCCGGTAGGGCTTTTCCTTGATCGTGGGAAAACGATGAACAGTATCTGCATACATCAAGTCAGTCAGACACACCCAAGCAGCGCTCGAGGACAGTATCCTCTTCTTCCAAGCAACCTCTATGCGTAGGATTCGTACCGGATAATCGCCATTCAAGCGAAATGGATTGCCCACCCATTGATCCCGAAACTCACAAATGTAGGGGATATTATACCGCGATTTGACATACAATCCAATACTCAGCGCGGAAAATGGATTCGCCGTGATAAATAACGCTTTGATATCCTGATGCTCTTTCATGATCCGTTTGATCTTGTTTTTGGCAAAAGGCAGCCAGGTTCGCTCCGCTTCAGGATAAAAAACGTGTTGGCGCAGCCATTTGACCAAACCCATAAGTTTGAACCCATACATTACTTTAAAGATCCAGTCAAAATCCAATATCATTGCCCGATACACTGATATGTCAGCGGGTATTTCCCCCAGAAGTTCATGATCCCGCGGCTGACGTGTCCAGCGGTGATCCACAGTCAGTACCACCGGCTCAATGCCGTGCTCCCTCAGATATTTGACATATTTTACGCTGCGGATGGCTGCCACTCCGCCCAAAGGGGGGAAGAAATAGGCAACTATGAGCACCTTATCCATTGACCTCACTCCTCCGCTTCCATAGCGAAATAATGAACTGACGATCATAAGGCAGGATTGCGCCAAATAATGCTCCGAAAGTTAAATAGAGGATACCAAACAACGCTGAACCCAAAGCGAGTTTCAGCATATCATTCATATACACGTTAAGCAATGGGACGCATAGAAGCCCTGCCGCCAAAACTGCCCCGCCCGTCCTGGCAATGGCTGCCAATGGAAGCAAGGCAAGAGGGTCAATCCCCAGTTTGCTCTTGGTTATCACGACATAGAACACCATACTCAGATAAGTCACCAATACCGTGCTCAGCGCCGGTCCCATCATCCCCATATACCTGACTAAAATGAGATTAAGTATACAATTCAGCGCCAGTGTAAAAACAGCGTTTGCCAGAATGATCCGCGTGCGGTTAAATGCCAGGAAGATGATCCCGAATGTCGCTACTCTCAGTGGAACGGTAAACATATACACTCGGAAAAAGGGCACGGATTCGATGTAATTTGCCGTATAGAGTATTCTGATTAAGGGCGTTGCAAATAGCGCAAAGACCGCCGCCAGAGGAAAGATCAGCAGTGCGTTCTTGCGCACCGAAGCGCGATAAATCTCTATTGCTTCAGGGATATTCTGGCGTGCACTGATATGAGGCAGGATGATCGAATTCACCGAATTGGTCAGGATACCGATAAATGGCAGTTCCATCGCACCGATGGAAAAGACGGCAAATTGCTCCGGCGTAAAGAACCCTGAAATCACAAATTTATCCAGTTGGATCGCCAATAGCCCGATGATGGACGCCATGCCCAAAGGCAATGAATAGCGCAATTGCTCTTTCAGCGACGGATAGGGTGATCCCCGATCCGTATCGCAGCGGTTACCGGACACAGAACTATCCACACGCAAGTCTCGGTTAACATATCTGCTCAGATTGATCCGCGCATATATCCATTGCCCGAAAGCGGATGCCAAAACACCCATCACGATAAAATCCAGATTTTTTGTCAGCACTGCCACGGAGAGGATCAATACCAGATCGGACAAGATCGCAAAAACGGTAAATCGTGCCATGCTCTGCGGTCGTTGCAAACTGAGCATGATCGTATTATAGATTTGCGTGATGAACATAAACACCGGATAAATGGCAAACAACACCATGAGTGAACTTAGATCCGGATTATTCATCAATATCGAAATCGGACGGCACAGCAAGAATAAGGCCAACGCAAACATCAGTCCCATTAGCGAAACGATATTCAGCGTGCGCCTGATGATCTTCCGTCGCTGTGTATCATCTGACGCCTTGGGCACAAAATACATCACGCTCTGAGGTATGCCCAGGAGCAGCAGAGTAGAAAAGGTCGTATAGATCAAAAACAACTGCCGGTAAGAGCCAAAATCTTCCTTGGTAAGGATCCGTGCCAGCGCTATACCAATGAAGGTCTTGATCCCAAAACGGAACAGCTCGACCGAGGACAGCATTCCAGCCTGACGGCTCATTTTGGACATATTAAAAGACCTCTGCCTCGATCCTTATCCAAAAGTGACAGGGCTGAGCCATATGCTCATTGCTCAGGATGGCGATATAGCAATCTTTCCTTGTCTGACTGTCATCCACCCAATAATCGACATTCCTGCCCGCCAGATAATAGCGTGTCCTGCTATGCAATAGGATCGCATTCGCATCGGTGATATCCAGTTTCCAATTACCCGGATAAGGGACATAGATCTGGATGCGATAGCCCTGATCATCAAGATGAAAACGCACTGCCGGCCTCAGCGTATCCTGTTCGACCGCTTCATTTGGCAAAGGGCAATATCCATTACCCTCCGCCACCTTATCGGATACTGGGGTTTGAACTCTGCGCAACCAGACCGGATCGATGAGATACCTGTTATCCTCACCAACGGCATAATAGTCCCGAAAGACCCGCTCTGCCCTGTCTTTTGGATAGGATAGGGCAGCCAGTGATGGCAGCGCATTGCCCTTCATCAGCCCATCATAACTAAACAGCGCTATCCCGCCAAAGCCATAACCTCGCGCCAGATCGATCTTCCTTGCCACATCATGGATCGTATATTTTCCAGCTCTCGTCTGATCAGGCAGCAGATCACCATCCGGTGGTTGATCCTGCCAGGCGCGAACCCCAATCACAAACCGGTCGTTTTGTCTGAGCGATGCCATCTGATTCAGGCAGCGGAGGAAGATCCGTTCATCTTTAAAGTAAGCCATTGGATAGAACCGGTCGATGATCCCCCGCGATAGCCAGTGTTTCCAGTCCTGCGCATACAATTTGACCGCATCGTCATAATTTGCCTTGACCGCCGCACTGATAACGAGCGCTGGGTTGATCGCCTTGGCTTGATAATAGATCCGTTCCACAAAAGTCGTCACCTGATCGATCCGCCATTGGTTCCAGGTATGCCTTTCATTGGTTTTCCGGTGTGTTTCAAACCGATCCAATGACACGGGATGATAGCCCCATCTCTCGTGCGGATAGCGGATATAATCGAGATGCAACCCATCCAGATCGGGGTAGTTGACCACGATATCCAGCAGCACGTTCAGCAGATAATCCTGCACCTCCGGTATGCCAGGATCGATGAACCAGCCAAAATTATCCATGGCGGTCATCCTATTTCCAAGCCTATCCGTCGTTATCCAGTCCGGATGATTTACCCAGATGTGGTTCTGTCTGATCCGCATCGTATCTGTCGTCGTCGCATTGAATACCACCACCCAAGCGTGGATCCTAAGTTTATTGCGGTGTGCCGCTTTGATGGCATAATCCAGCGGGTCAAATTTGTTTGCCGGCAGGATATAACTGCGCGGTTCCGGATTGGGAAATCTTTTGTCTTGCCGGTTCGGTATATACAACGCATCGGAGCGGTATCGCACCTCCATCAGCAGTTCGGTTTGATCATGTTTCACCGCTTGCTGCACCACCCGATCGATCTGTTCGCGGCTGGTCATACTCCAAGGCAAGACCCAGAGGGAACGGATCTCCGCCATCAACGACAGTCCGCTTAACGTCATTAAAAGTGAGATAGACAGTATCTTTTTATGCATCCGGCAGATCAAACCCCATCGGAACCTTCCCGCTGATATCCGTTACCTGTGCCTCCGCCCCGCCGTCGCTCATCCTGATATTTATCCTATCGTTTATGCTGATATCTTTGATCGAACTTGTGACTCGCCCACCCCTGCTGATGATGGCATAACCACGTTGCAAGACCAAAGCCGGAGATTGTTGCCTGAGTGACGACCATGACTGTTGCAAGCGGTTTTTCCGGTTCGCCAGTGCCGTTGCCGCTGTATGCGGCAGGCGCAATGACAGGTTCTGCCATTGCATCTTATGCTGGTGCAATTTCAGTTGGAATCTGCCCTTGACCTGCGTCAACACCTTTTCTTCGCGACCGCTATAGTCCGCTTTGATCCGTCCAAAATGCAGCGGAACCTGATTTAATGCCATTTCCGCCTGATCCAGACGCTGCTGGAAAGACCGCAAAACCATTTGGGGATGATATTGAGCCAGTTCGTGATATGCCGATTGCAGTTCGTTTCTAATCCGCGAAAGCCGGTTTGATGTGATCAGCCGAATTCGCTGATACATAGATGAGATCAGCGGTACAAGGTCATTTTTATCCGGAACCACCAGTTCGGCGGCCGCCGATGGCGTGGGTGCCCGCAGGTCAGCCACAAAGTCGGCGATCGTAAAATCGATCTCATGCCCCACCGCCGAGATCACCGGAATGCGCGATGCATGGATCGCTCTGGCAAGTCCTTCGTCATTGAAACAAAACAGATCCTCCTGCGATCCGCCACCGCGTGCCAGAATGATGACATCCACCGGAAAGATACGATTGAAATAACTCAGTCCCGCGATCAAGAACGGTGGTGCATCATTGCCCTGAACGATCGCCGGATAGACAAACACTTCCACCGGAAAGCGCCGCACCAGGATATTGCGGATGTCCTGCAAAGCCGCACCCGTCGGCGATGTGATCACTCCGATCCGGCGAGGGAAGCGCGGGATTTTTTGCCTACGTGCCGCATCGAACAGCCCTTCCTCCTGCAGTTTCTGCTTCAATTGCTCAAATTGCATCTGCATGACACCTTTGCCCGCTGGCAACATCGTCTGGACATTGAAGTTATATTGACCGCCTTTCTCATACACGGTCAATTTGCCGAAACAGATCACCTGCATCCCGTCTTCGGGCTTGAAGTTCAGACCCATATTCGCATTACGGAAAAATGTGCAACGCATCACGGCACGTTCGTCCTTGAGATTAAAGTAGATATGCCCCGATGAATGCCGCAGGAAACCGCTGATCTCACCCGAGACATACAGTGCCTCGATATGGGACTCGATCACCCGTTTCAATTGCTGAGTCACCTCATAAACCGAAAATACAGTCATACTTTCCATATTTTACCTTTCTATTTACGACCTGCCATTTATGTCAATTATATTATGAAGCCACCGCTTTCCACCATGCTTGATAACCTTAGTATAACCTTAGTATAACCTTACGACCGTAAGGTTATACTAAGGTTATCAAGCAGGGAAGAAGTAGGTTCAGAAGGAGCCGAAGAGGTTTTTGCGGATGCGTTTTGTGACGACGACGAGAAAGAGGGTAAAAGCGATCATAACGGTAGAAAGTGAATTGATGGTGGTGATTGTTCCGCGGCGGATGGTTCCCTCCACATAGACAGGCAGGGTGTCAAATCCCCTTCCGGAAGTGAAGAAAGTGATGATAAAATCATCGATGGAGAGGGTAAAGGCGAGGAGTGCGGCAGCGATTATCCCGGGCATCATCAGCGGAAATTTTACCCGCCAAAAGACCTGTGAGGGCTTGGCACCCAGATCCATCGCCGCTTCCACCAGCGACCGGTCAAAGCCCTCCAGCCGTGACTGGATGACGATCACCGTGTAGGACAGGCAAAAAGTGACATGGGCGATCAGGACAGTGAACATGCCGGTCTGCACCCTGGTAAAATTGAACATCAAAGCCAGCGAGACCCCCATCAGGATATCGGGGATCACCAACGGGGTATAGATCAGCGCCAGAATCCCTTTGCGTCCGCTAAAGCGCTTGTTTTCCAAGCCCAAAGCCGCTAGGATACCGAGGACGGTGGAGATTATCGTGGCAAGTCCGGCGATCAATAAGGTATTGCGGAAAGCGGCTTTGATGGCGGCATTTTCCCACAGCAGCCGGTAATAACGCAGAGTAAAACCCTGCCAGGAGGTGATGATCTTCGCATCATTAAAACTAAAGATGATCAGGATCAAAATGGGGATATAGAGGAATACCATCACCATCGTAAAAATAGAGAGATTCAATGACTTGTATAATCTGGCGGGTGATGGCAGTTTCATCCGGTGGTACCTGCGTCAGTATCCCTGGTCACGGATGGCGTCAGGATGCGATCCGCCCCGGCGGCGGCTTTTGTATGCCAGATAAAGCAGGATGAGCAATAGAGCCACGACAAAAAGCAGGATCAAGGACAGGGCTGATGCCATAGGCCAATTGCGCGGGATATTCTTTATCTTGTAAGTAATTACCTGCCCGACAAGCAGGGAACGTTGGTTGCCAACCAGTTGGGGGATCAGATAAGCACCCAGCGCAGGAATAAAGACAAGGATCGATCCGGCGATGATCCCTTCAAAAGACAGGGGCAAAGTTACGCGGAAAAAGGCGCGCCTTTCCGTCGCTCCAAGATCCATTGCCGCATTGAGCAGCGTCCAATCCATCTTTTCGATCACGCTATACAGGGGCAGGATCATATAGGGAAGATAAACATACACCATCACGATCATGACCGCCAGATCCGTTCGCAATATCTCCAGCGGTCGGTTGATCAGGTTCAATCCCATCAATGCCTCATTGAGAACGCCGTTGTAAGACAGGAATATCCGCCAGGCAAAGATGCGGATGATGAGATTTGTCCAAAAGGGAATGATAATGAGGATCAGGAGGTTGTTCTTTACCGTTTCGCGGCGGCGGGCGATAAAATAGGCAACGGGATATCCGATCAGGAGGCAAATGGCGGTGGTGTAAAAGGCAAACTTGAACGAGAGGAAGAAGGTGCGCAGATAAGCGCTCTGGAATGCCTGTCGAAACGAATCCAGCGAAAACAGGAATTTAACGTCATAGATATCGGCGGTGAGAAAACTGTAAATGACGATGATCAGATAGGGCACGGCAAAAAAGATCGATAGCCAGATCAAAGCGGGTGCTGTCAAGAGCCAACTGGCATTGTTCCTCGTCTGCGTCGCTTTGATCCCGGCATGATGAATGCCAAGGGATGGTGTAAGCGGGCTTTTGTCCATGGCTCAATTTGACGCGCTGCGTTTGGGAGTGCGCAGGTAATGACCGGTGGATTCGTAAAACCTTTCGCCGCTGGCGATCTCGGCAGGGGGAGTTTCTTCGATCAGCCAGGTATCCGAATCATGCCAGAACAGCCAAACGGGCTCTTCCCAGTCCAATGCCTTATCGTCAAAATAGACGCGCTTATGCTGACTGAATACGCGAATGCGTTGATTGCCGACACGGACGATGTATTGGGTGTGAGACCCCAGATAGAGGATATCCTCAATGATGCCTTTGATCATGTTTATATCATCCAGGGCGCGTGGTTTGGTGCGCGATATGGCGATCTTTTCGGGACGAAGGGATGTAGCCAGTTTCTGTCCCACCTCCGGAACACGCTTGAAACCGCTGTCAAATTCGATTTGTTCGCCATTGCCGATGGGACTGCGTAACTGGACATAGTCGTCTTCCACGGCAATGACTTCGCTGCTCAGAAGGTTGGTTTCTCCTATGAAGTAGGCGGCAAAGATGCTGGAAGGACGCTCATAAATATCATCCGGCGGTCCGAACTGGACAACCTTGCCCTCGTTCATCACCGCCACGCGGTCGGAAATACTCATTGCCTCGCCCTGGTCATGCGTGACATAGATAAAGGTAATGCCCACGAGGTCGTGGATGTTCATCAGTTCGATCAGCATGTGTTGGCGGAGTTTGAGATCCAGCGCTGCCAGAGGTTCGTCGAGCAGCAAGACCTGAGGTTTGTTAATCAAAGCGCGTGCGATGGCGATGCGTTGCTTTTGTCCGCCACTGATCTGATCGGGATATTTGCGCGCCTGATCCTGCATCCTGACCAGTTCCAGCATTTCCATTACCCTTTGGTCGATCTCCTTGCGCGCCTCTTTTTTCATCTTGAGCCCAAAGCCGACATTATCATAGAGCGTCATATGTGGGAAAAGCGAGTAATTTTGGAAGATGGTATTTACTTTTCGTTTGTAGGGCGGGAGGTCAGAGATATCCTGATCGCCAATGAGTATCCTGCCATGGGCGGGGATCTCAAAACCAGCGATCATCCGCAGTAACGTGGTCTTGCCACAACCGCTGGGACCGAGAAAAGAGAACAACTCACCGCCTCTGATGGTAAGATTGACATTGTCAACCGCCACAAAACCGCTGAATTCCTTGCTTAGGTGCTCAAGCCGAATTTCTTCCAATGATGGGTTTACTCCTTACTTCAGTAGCAGGATCTTTTTGCTCGCCACAGTCCGCCCCCTGGTACTCAAGCGCATCAGATACACCCCCGAGGCGACGCTTTGGCGGCTTGAATCCTTGGAGTTCCAGTGGAAAGTATGCTCTCCGCTTGTCAAGTAATTGTCATGCAGAGTGGTCACCAATTGCCCCCGCAGGTTAAACACATCCAATCGGTAGGGTTGTGCGCTACCTGCTTTGGGGATGGTATTGCCAGGGATGCTCAAGCGGATTGATGCATGAGGATTGAAAGGATTGGGATATACTGTCATCTGCGGTTTGGGGACGGCATGGATGGCATTCTCTGCCGATACCGGGAAGTAATTGAGATAAAGCCTGAATTCATCGATGTAGATACCGGCAGCATTACCAGTGTAAGTAGCACTCATCATAAAGCGGATGCGGATGCCTTGTCCGATCAGGTGGTTCAGATTGTAAGATTTCAGTATCCACTCGGTCTGAGTTCCATTGAAATAATCCAAGGTCTGCCAGGTGGTTCCATCGGTGCTGATCTGCACGGCGGCAAAGTCGCCATCAAGGGCAATATCGTAACGGGTATAGAATTGCATATTTACGCTCAGAGCGCCCGTTAGATCTATGATGGGGACAAATTGGCAGTATCTGGTCTGGTTATTGGGATAGTTATTGGGGCTATCCGACAGGCAATAACTCCCGGTATATGGATTGTTGGTGGTTGTATTCCACGATGAAGATTGCCAGTTGTTCATGCCGTCTTCAAATCCGTCAAAGTAAAGAGCGCTGTTCGTCAGATAAAAAGTATAGGTTTCGGGTTGGAGTTCCAAAAACATTTCCACGCTTTCATAGCCCGCTTTTTCCAGGCGGATAAAATAGTGTCCACAGGCAAAATCAGGCATTGAGACGATACCCATGGCATCCGAGTAATAGTCCACAATGTCATTTTGCGGAAATGACAATTTTACACCTTCGATCCCTTGCATTAAGCCATCATATATGATCAATGAAACATCGCCGATACCGGCATCATTTAAGGCGACGTTATTGACCGTAACCTCGGTATCGGATATGGTGACTATGGCATTTGCCGTCTCATACCCATCGAATATGTATGATACCTGCCATTCTCCGGGTGGCAAAAACCTGTAGTATGAGCCGAAGGTCTGATTTGCTTTGATCGGAGTTCGCCAGACAGGATAATCATCTATTCCGTGGACATAGATCGTGGCCGGCAAAGGTTGGCGGGTGATGCTGTCCGTGACCTTGCCGGTAAGCATGGCTCGGTTCTTGCGGTTAAGCAACACTTTGGCGGCTTGAAGGTTGTTTTGTTTGATGATGGCGACATTGGCAGCATTGGGGATAAAGGTGGTGCCCAGTTCGAAGGTAAAGGCGAGGATACCTTCCATACCATAAGACCAATCCTCTGAATTGCCACTGGCAGGATACAAACCCCAGGCAGGTCCCGGCAAATAATGATCCTGTCCTGCTTGCTGACTGGGAGTGGTCTGTGCCATGGCAACGGCAAGTTCGTCCAGCTGATGCGCATCAGGTGAATACTGAGCGGTCATATATCCGTACGGATAAAGGACTAATTCGCCATACGAATGGTAACTGATCCCGGCGATAAAATGGTGAGAAGCGAGAAAATCCCTGAATATCGAGGATTCCGGCTCGGAGAATGCCCCCGGTCCATGATAGACCAAACTCGTCACATTATCATTGGCGCCGATGTAATTCCAGTGATGGCCAAAATTGCGATTCAGATCGACCCCGTCCGCAGGATTGTTTCCGGTAACGTTCATGATACCATTATTATTGTTGTCCCGGATGTTCTTGCGCCAGTTCGTATTGATCTGGTCAAGCACCAATTTATGACCATCAGGATTGATAACGGGCACAAACCAGATCTGGCTGGTTTCAACGATATGCGTGATCTCCGGGTCAGTGCCGTAACCATCCAACAAGTGCTGCAGAATGGCGATCGTGACCTCAGCGCTGATGGGTTCCCGCGCATGAAGGGCCCCCAGAAAATAAAAGGAGGGCTTGTCCTGTTCTTCAGCGGCATTACTGGAGAGACGGATCGCCCAGATATCATGATCAAAATGACTATAATTACTATTTCCTGCCGCGGCATAGATCGCTCCCCAGGACTGACCGAGATTTACCATGTGAAGTTTGTCGGGATGGGTGGCAGTCAATTGCTGCATAATATTGATAATCTGGGGATAGGTATGGTAACCGGGGATATTGCGATAAGTACTCATCAGGTTTTGCCGGTGTTCACTCTCGGTCTGAGTGATATGGATTCCCGGATATTGCAGGGAAAAGGAAGGATATTCACTCTCGTCTATCACCAGATCAAGATAACGACCTGGATGGAAAGCGGCAATATCACGTCCTGCCCGAAGAAAGTGCTCATGCAGCGCGGGACTGGGATCATCGAAGCGGATCACACAATACTCACCGGACAGGATACCCATAACTGCCATCATGGCAATCAACAATGCAAAATGTTTCATCAATCGATCCTCCGTTTACCACCCAAATGCCCACATAAAACAACAGTGGGGAATGCCGGGCGGCATCCCCACTGCTCGGAGGGCATTCTATGTAGGGTCTGTAGGCTAAGTTCACTAATATAATAACCGGCTTTTCTGTCAAGGCAAAAAGTAATTTTTTCTGGTATTTCTTTGTTGATACTTATCAACGCCACTTAATCCACCAGCATCGCCTTGATTACCTTAGTGTATTCACCAGAGGTGAATTTTACCAGATAGATGCCAGGTGTTGACAAATTACCACTTTTGTCTCTGCAGTTCCATTCAATCCGGTTGACTCCTGGGAAGCGGGTTTGGTGTTTGATGCTATTGATCAATTGTCCCCGCAGGTTATAGATATCGATTTTAATCTCATTGCCGGCATCAGCGCTATAATCGATCTTGAGCGATTCATTGCGATTGATCCTGAAGGGATTAGGATAGAGCCTTTTCACGTCGAGGGCAATGGCAGGGATCACGTGATCCTGGTTTGAGACAGGATTCAGCATGGTGGCGATCCATTCATTGGCAGCGGGAAAATAAGCGTAATTTGGGGGATTGGAAATATCCCATGCTACGATACGATAGCGCAGAATGTGTGACATACCCGTCTCCAGGTTCAGATCCAACTGGACGATCCAGATGTCGTTTCCGGCGTGAACCATATCGATCTCCTGCAGGATCCCGTCGTTTATGCTATAGACCACTTTCACTCCGGCAACGGCGATATTGTCATCCATCACTGCGGTAAGGACAATGGGTTCCGCATAGACCACTTCGCTGGGCAGGGCAGTATGCTGGATAATGGGTGCCTGAGTATCTCCGGCAATGATCTTGCGATGCGGGTCAGCGCTTGCAGTAAACGGATGTCTGGCAGATCTTCCGGAAGCATCAGCCGCCTGGATATAGTAATAAAGCGTATCACCCGGAGCCCATCCTCCGATCAGATCGGAAACCCACAATTCATTCACGACGTGATTGAGATAAGCGCGCTGCCACTGTCCCCGGTTGATCTTGAAACTGATAAATGTGGAATCGGCAATGATGCTGGCGTTGCTATGGGCTCGGATATTGGCATCAAGCGAGATCAGAGGTGCCTGAGGATTGTAGGTGATGTTTCCGGCCGGGGGAGCGTGACCGATATATAACATTTGCCTGTCGGGCACTTCATGAGTCCGGCAGTGCAAAGCATCCGTGGCATCCCAGGGTGCATTGGAACTGCCCAAAACGCCGATGATCTGATAATTGGGCAGCGCTTGCTGATAGACCTGGAGAGCGGCGGTGTCATGCGCGCTATTCATGATCGGCACAAAAACCTTGTTATTGAGGATCAGCGAATTGGTGTAGGGCTGGTTCTGTGGGGTGTAAACGCGATAGACCCGATAGGGATATCCCCAGGCGGAGTCTTGATTGGCAAAGAAACTGGCGGTTTGTTCGATCTGGTTATATTGTGAATGCGTAGTAGGCACGGATCGGATCAGAACTTTATCCGGTGCCAAAAACTTTCCCCAACAGTCGATATGGTCAATGTAAGTGTTATTCGGATCGGGCAGGACAAAATAGTTTGTGATGCCCATATATTGTTGCATTTTAAGATTTACCTGATGTTGGGTGAGAGTGCTGTTTTCGGTGTAGGCGATCGTTGTCTGGGCTGCGGTATTGATCCCGTCGGTCATATAATTACCGCCCGTTTGCACCAGATTCATTCCGTAGTAAGGATAATTGAAGGCTTGGGCATAGACCGAGGGGATGTTGTCGTCATACGGGCGGGGACGGTTGTAACGAAAATCGACCACACTAAGCTCTTGATTGCCGTTAAAGATGAACCAGGGTGCATAGTCGCGCGTCCAATAGGAATTGGTGGGGGCGATCATAAAGGTGACGTTGGCCATATTGACCCCGCCATTCTGGAAAGCAGTGATTGCCTGATTTTGAACCGTTGCGCTGCTTACTATCGTAATGACATTGGCCGTATTGGACAGTTGAGCCACCAGCGAAACCGAAATGCCCAAAGGATAGCGGATCATCACGTGAGATGCGGGCTCAAATTCCGCCACCGGTCTGACCGGACCGACGGGGGGAGGGGTCTCAGTAAAGGCACGCTCTGAATAACGGATGAGCGGCTCGCCGGGTAAGAAGCGATCAGCCGAGAGCCGTTCTGCACTGCAGAACAGCCCGATTATCATACAAAATGCAAGTCCATGGCTTATTAGAGGGCGCATATCTATCTCCAGATCATAATACATAGCGTATCAATACAATTTCTGTGCCGTATTTGGCATTATATCATACTTTGCGCATCGTTCACTATCACTCGTGCTGTATGGCATACCGTCACCGAGGATTATCGCTTGATAAAATGACTCACTTTCGAACCATGTTTCTCCCGAAACCCTGCCGAGTGCTCGGGAGTACTTCGGGAGGAACCTGA
>CAYZZE010000008.1:0-33576 GCA_964482845.1 uncultured Candidatus Cloacimonadota bacterium | reverse complement strand
CTTGAGACCGTTGAATAACTCAGAGCGGTTGACTCAACGAGTATCCAAACTATCTGACGGGCATAATCCTTAATCATTACTGACTACGCGGAAGGAGAGACGATATTGTTATTCCACGTTCTCGAAACTTGGTGATTCCAGTATGTGCAACGCTCTTAGCAATTTATCCATGTATTAAGCGGATCGTAATGTTAAGTCCTGAAAAATAAATGGCCACCCATTCATGAGGGATCCCGCCGATGGCGGATCATACTGTGGTTTGTGGCATATAAATTGCATGAAATGAAACGTCTGAGTGGATTAATAGTTTCGAGTGCTTGAAGCAACGAATGTCCGCTGCCAGATAGAGAGTTTTGACAAGAAAACTTAAGGATATATTGACGAAAATAGGAGTTGTAATGAAACGGGTAATTATGCTATTGCCAATTCTGACGCTGTTTTTGGGAATCGCACATTCCGAAACAGTGTTCGTTAGTGCAGGCAATAATGGAATTCGGGTGATATCATCGACACCCGATGAGACGATTCTCCAGTTTAACGTCTCAAGATTTGACAAGACGGAAGTAAGCATCGAAGGACGGAAATGGCATCACATCCGTCTGGAAAAAGAAGGGGTCACGCAAGATAAAGGTGAGCCGGAACTCCCCGTTTTTAACCGCAGTATCATCATTCCCAATACATCTTTTATGCGCCATGATGTCTATGATGTCGTTTATCATGACGTCCAATTGACGATCGCTCCCTCCAAAGGCGTGATCACCCGTGATACCGATCCCGCCACGGTACCCTATGTCTTTGGCGATACCTATGGTATAGACCGCTTTTATCCGGGACATATCGTTTCTCTTTCCGAGCCATATATCATGCGTGATCTCCGCGGGGTAACGGTCAGAACGATGCCTTTTGTCTTCAATCCGGTAAGTGGAACGCTTCGTATTTATACCTCTTACAAAATCCGGGTCTATGGTGACGGCGTGGACACGATCAATGTCCTACAGAGATCGCGCGATGGGATCAGCCGCGCTTTCCAGCAGATATATGAAAACCACTTTGTAAACTATAATCAATACCGTTACGTGCCGGTCGATGATTCCTTCGGGAAACTGCTGGTTATCTGCCACAGCGGTTTTATGACCGATATCCTGCCTTATGTGAACTGGAAAAAGCAGCGCGGGATCGAGACCGAGTTGGTCAATTTCTCAACCATCGGGACGACCGCCACACAATTGCAGACCTACATCCAAAACCGCTATAACGCCGATAATACCATTACCTATGTCCAATTGGTCGGCGATGCGCCCCAGATACCCACTTTATCTTCCGGTGGCGGTGGTGCCGATCCGATATTTGCTCTTGTTGCAGGGGGCGATAATTATCCTGATATCTTTATCGGCAGATTCTCGGCTGAGACAAGTGCCCAAGTGACCGCTCAGATCAATAAAGCCATCGTTTATGAGCGCGATCTGGACGCCACTGACACCTGGCTCAGAAATGCCATGGGCATCGCTTCCTCGGAGGGTGCGGGATATGGAGATAATGGTGAATCAGATATCCAACACATGAACATAATCCGCACAATATTGATGAATTATGGCTATCAAACGGTCGATCAACTATATGAACCGAACGCTACCGCAGCCCAAGTTACGAACAATGTCAATGCCGGAAGGGGCATAGTCAATTACGCTGGTCACGGTTCCAATACTTCATGGTCAACCACGGGCTTTAATAATACCAATGCCAATGCACTCACGAACGGTAGAAAGACGCCCGTGATCATGGACGTCGCCTGCGTGAACGGTAATTTCGTATCCATAACCTGTTTTGCCGAAGCGTGGCTGCGCAATGCCAATGGCGGTGCCGTTACGATGTATGCCAGCACCATCAATCAGTCGTGGGCGCCCCCGATGCGGGCTCAGGATGAATTTAATGAACTGCTGACCAATATCAGCGCTTTCGGCGGCAGGAAATATACCGCCGGCGGCCTCTATTTCAATGGTTCCTGCCGAATGATGGACATCTATGGCAATACCACCGGTTCCGACGGCGTCAATATGTATCGAACCTGGACGATCTTCGGCGATGCCGCTCTTTCGGTCAGGACAAAAACACCGATGACCATGACTGTCAATCACCCAGCCAGTATCACTATCGGGCAGAACACCGTCTCCGTCTCCACGGGTGTGGCAAATGCACTGATCGGTATCACACACAACAATACTATTTATGGCAGAGGATATACCGGTGGCAGCGGAAATGCCACGATCAATCTGGTCAATCCACCCCAAAGTTCAGTTACTTACACTATCACGGTGACTGCACTGGATCGGATCACCTATGTCGGTTCCATCCAGCAAGTGCCAAGCGGCAGTCCGAATCTTGCAGTAACCTCGGTGGTATATTCCGATGCCAACAACAATCTGCCTGAGTATAACGAAACAGGAAGATATACCGTTACTTTCCAGAACATCGGCAATCAAACTGCAAACAATATCACCGCGACGATCTCCACTACTTCTGATAGGATCACCTTTACCGATAATACGGAATCCATCGCATCGTTGGCAGCCGGTGCCTCTGTCACCCGTACCAATGCCTATACTTTCAATGTAGCCAATAACATCCCGAATCAATTGAATGTGCCGATGACGATCAATATGGCAAGCGGAACGGAGAACTGGACGCATAACTTCAATCAGTTGTTCAATGCCCCCACTCTCGCTTTTGGCAACGTCATCATCCATGATCCATTGGGTAACAACAATGGTCGCTGGGATCCGGGAGAAACGGTGACCGTGCTTATCCCGTTGAACAATTCGGGCGGAGCGGCATCTCCATCCGGAACAGGAAATCTGACCTGCTCCACACCAGGTATCACCGTCAATAATGGCAGTTCCAGCTTTACTTCTTTGGGTGCAGGTGGCGGAACGAACCTGTCTTTCTCAGTCACCGCTGCCGCTGGTATGACGGTCGGGACTGTGGCCAATCTGCAGTTTAATGCCACAGCCGGTGCTTATACCGCAGCAAAGAATGAAAACATAACTGTCGGCTTGATCCTGGAGGACTTTGAGACGGGCAACTTCAATGCTTTCCCGTGGACTTTCGGGGGCAACCTGCCCTGGACCATTACCAATACCGGTGCTTATCAGGGAACTTCTGCCGCCAGAAGCGGGCTCATTACTCATAACCAGACCACATCGATGCAGACCACCCGGGTTTTGAGTGCAGCCGGCGAGATCTCCTTCTGGTATCGAGTTTCCTCCGAATCCAACTATGATTTTCTGCGATTCTTCATTGACGGAGTAGAGCAGAATCAGTGGTCGGGAACGATTGAATGGACAAGGGTGACCTATCCGGTAACAGCAGGAACTCGTACTTTCCGGTGGACTTATAGCAAGGATGTGTCCGTAAATAGCGGCGCGGACTGTGCCTGGGTGGACTATATCATCTTTCCGGCATCCACCGAGCCCAGCCCCTTTGTGCCTCCGCAAAACCTGGTGGCAGTCGCTGGCAATGGTCACGTAAACCTTTCCTGGCAAGCCTCCAGCAACAGAAATGAGGATCCTGAAACAGACCGAAATTATCGCGCTCTCTCCGGCTATCGTGTCTATCGTAATGGTTCTTCCATCGGCACGACCAATTCATCCACGCTGACCTACTCCGACACGAACGTAGTCAATGAGACGACCTATACATATTATGTGACGGCACTCTATACCAGTCCTAATGGTGAATCCGATCCATCCAATTCTGTACAGGCAACGCCTACGGCGCTTGTGGCAGAACTGGGGACAGGGACATCAGCGACCGGTACCAGTGAAGCCGCTCCGATCAATATATACTACAAGAGTTTGCACGGACAGTCAGTTTACACGGCAGCCGAATTGAATGCCGCTGGAGTATTCGGTCCTTTGAACATCACCAGCATCGGTTTCTATGTTGTCAGTACTCCCAATTTGGCATTGCCCAATTTCATTATCAGAATGAAACATACAACCGCGGCAAATGTGGCTTCGTGGCTAACATCGGATGGTCTGGTCACGGTCTTTTCGAATCCCAGTTATATGCCGGTGGCAGGCAACTATCATATGTTGACCCTGAACACACCGTTCCTGTGGAATGGGATAGATAACATTGTGGTGGATACTGCTTTTGATATGGTGGCTAATTGGAGTTCTTCAGGTACGGTGAGGTTTACTGCAATAACCAATGGTTACCGCTTTGTTCGTAGTGACACAGCCAATCAGGGAAATATATTCACAGGTGGTAGCACTTCAGC
Source organism: uncultured Candidatus Cloacimonadota bacterium (assembly GCA_964482845.1). Lineage (GTDB taxonomy): Bacteria > Cloacimonadota > Cloacimonadia > Cloacimonadales > Cloacimonadaceae > VGPI01. Next base: position 29,297 of record CAYZZE010000008.1, on the reverse strand, counting down.
CTCTCGTCCCAATTTAAGGTTGGTTTTTGCGCCCACTGGGGGCGGTAATCCTGCCATCACTGTCTCTCCCACGGTGATCAGTGAAACAATGGCTCCCGATCAATCTATCCAGAGAACGGTGACAATCACCAATACCGGAACTGCTACCCTCAACTGGCAGATCGCTGGTAGAAATACGGACAATCCGATCATTAATCCACCACAGAAGGCGTTGATGGAAGGCTCTACTGCGGTCACAGTGAGAAACCTCTCCGCAGGTCGAACTCTTGCGGGTTCGACGGTTATCGCCAATCCTGATCAATATACGGCCGGTCAGACCCAGGATTGGTCAATAACGGTCACCAACAATTCGCCTGACGGTACTTGGATCAAGAGTGTCAGGCTGGTTTTCCCCTCCTCGGTTACGGTCAATTCTGCTACAGCCATGACGGGTTCATCCTATCCCCTGACACCCAATGTGACAAGTGGGAATGGGGTGAGCATAACCTGGATGGGGGAATATCCCGGCTATCCGGCTTGGGGAGTTATCCTATCAGGACAATCAGCTACAACCACCCTTAACGTATCCATAAACGCGGGGACTACAGGTAATATTGTAGTTCCGTGGACATTATACGGCGATGAGTATGGTGCCACACCCTATGATCTCTCAGGTAATCTGACGATCTTATCCGGTGGAGGCAATCCGCCCGCTAACTGGTTATCGGTCAATACGACCAGTGGCAGCATCCCCGCCGGGCAGAGCCAGAACATCACTCTGACCCTCAATTCAACTGACATGGATGATGGCGTTTATAACCGGACACTATCCATCAGTTCCAATGCTTCCAATAGTCCCACGGTCAATGTCAACGTATCCATGACAGTGGTAACTCCTGTCAGCCCATATCCATACCAACCCCGCTTTATTGCGGAGTATGAACCGATGTCGGCAGCGTTGATCCGTTATCCATTGGGCATCCCATATTCGATCGTAAGAGAATTGGCGGCGGATAATCTCTTGTATACCGTCGTCTCCAGCGCCAATCAAACCACCGCTTACAACACCTATGTGACCAATAACGTCAATATCGCCAATTGCCGTTGGATTATCGCTGCCTCTGATTCTTACTGGATCAGGGATTATGGTCCCTGGTTCATCATGGACGGTAACAATGAGATGAAGGTCGTGGACTTTGAATATAACCGACCACGTCCCACCGATAACGCCATCCCAGCCGCAGTTGCCTCCAATCTGGGCGTCGGTATCTATCAGTCCGGCATCATCCACTCTGGGGGAAATATCATGTCCGATGGCCAAGGCAAAGCAATGTCCACCAATCTTGTCTTGACAGAGAATCCCTCTCTGACCCAGAATCAGGTCAATTCCATCATACATAACTATCTGGGCGTGACGGAGTATCAGCTCTATAACGATCCCAATGGCACATACATCAATCACATTGACTGCTGGGCAAAGATATTGGATGTGGACAAGGTCATGATCCGTTCGGTACCGCCTTCGCATCCCCGTTATAATCAGATTGAGGCAGTCGTTGCGGAGTTTCAAACCAAGACCAGCAGTTGGGGCACGCCCTATCGGATCTACCGGGTCAATACCCCCAATAATGAACCATACTCCAATGCCTACGTTCTCAATAAGAAAATCTTTGTTCCCTTGATGAACAACGCCAATGACGCAGCCGCAATACTTGCGTATCAAAACGCAATGCCTGGTTATAACGTTATTGGTTTCTTAGCCGGATCAAATGCCTGGGCAGCCACGGATGCCATTCACTGCCGGATCAATTCCATCCCTGATCAAGCGATGATCTATATCCGTCATCTACCGCCTCAGAATATTGCTTCTGGCATTACGATCGGGATCGAAGCCACGATCTCGCATCGCAATTCACTTATACCCGCAAATGTCTATGTCGCCTGGCGTCATAACACGACCGCTCCCTGGACGCATACCCTGATGACGAACGTCAGAGACAATGTCTGGACCGCATCGATCCCCACGCCGGATTTGGCACAGACCTTATATTATATGATCAATGCGCAGGATACTACTCTCAGGCAAAGAACTGTCCCGCTCTGTGGCAAAGAGGATCCGTTCAAAGTGCTTGTTACCCAGGTCGGATATGTTCCGCCACCAGAACCGATTCTGGAGTTTACAGAAAGTTCTGCTTCCATCTCATGGACGCCGGTTCCTCACGCTTCGATTTACAAAATTTTTGCAAGCGATACACCGGATGGAGAATTCGTGCTGATCGGAATAACCAATGGAACGACCTGGTCGGAGCCCCTCAGGTATGACGTGCAAGCACGTTTCTACCGGATTGTAGCGGTGGCGACGCCAGAATAGGAGAAAACAGAGGATGCTCAAGGACAAGAAGTTACTTCTCTGCGTAACGGGTGGGATCGCCGCCTTCAAGGCGATCGATCTTGCCAGCCGTTTGCACAAAGCGGGAGCAAGGGTCAAAACGATTCTCACCGCCAATGCCCAGCAGTTTGTCACACCGCTCAACTTTGCCGCCATCACGACTAATAGCGTGCACACAGATATGTTTACCGATGCTGATCCCATACCGCATATCACTCTTGCGGACTGGGCGGATCTGGTGGTAATAGCGCCTGCCACGGCGAATATGATCGCCAAAGCGGTGCATGGTATTGCGGATGATCTGGTGTCGTCGATGCTGCTGGCTCATGCCAAACCGACTCTATGGATTCCTGCCATGAATGTCAATATGTTCTTACATCCTGCTACCCAGGATAACATCAATGCCCTCAGGGTTCGGGGACATTATGTCATCGAACCCGTGACGGGAATGCTTGCCTGCGGATATGAAGGCAAGGGCAAGTATCCACCCAATGATGAGATTTTCATAGCCATAGAGACCTATCTTGATCATCCTCAGGATCTGAAAGGCATCAGGATCCTGATCACCGCCGGAGCCACCACTGAGGCGATCGATCCCATGCGGATGATCACCAACCGCTCATCCGGCAGGACAGGTCTGGCTCTGGCGAGAACGGCAGCGCTGAGAGGTGCAACCGTCACACTGGTCCATGCCCATATCAATCAATCAATCCCATATTACCTGGATCATGTCATCAAAGCCGAGACCGTGGAAGCCATGCATGAGGCGGTGAGTAAGGAATTGAATAATCACGATTGGCTGATCATGTGCGCCGCTGTATCAGATTATCGGCCAGCGAATACCCTGACTCAAAAGATAAAGAAAGGACAGGATTTGACCCTGCATCTGGTTCAGACGACTGATATCCTGGCTGAGGCATCAAGTAAGAAACAGAAGGGACAGAAGTTCATCGGCTTCGCTGCCGATACCGCCGATCATGAGTCAAATGCACGCCAAAAATTGAAAAACAAAGGGCTGGATATGATAGTGGCAAATGATCTCAAAGTCGCTGGTGAAGAAGAGACCGATGTCCTCGCCATTACAACCGGGCAGAGCATTCAGATCAAAGGCAACAAACTGGATGTGGCGCATCAGATACTGAGCATTATTCTTTCTTTATGATAGAGCGAATAGTACTTGTTACCGGAGCCAATGGCCAGATCGGCAGCCGTATATCCCGACATCTGCTTTCGGCTGGAAAGTATCGTATGGTACTGTTGTATCACGAGAACACCTCCCGCCTGCATGACCTGCGGGCTGATCCCGCTGTCCTTGCTCTATCCTGTGATCTAAGAGATGCGGCAGCGGTAAAAGGAGCCGTTGATCAGGTTTTTTGCCAATGGGACGCCTATCCGGATATATTGATCCACACTGCTGCCATCCGCAGTTACGATGCCGAATTGCTGTGCAATAGCGATCCCGGCCTCTGGAAACATATCTTTCAAAGCAACATTGATCTTGCTTACAACACATTGCATACGCTTCTGCCGCATATGCGATCGAATCAATTTGGCAGGATCGTGATATTTGGTTCACATGTAACACGCACAGGTTTGGTTCGTGGTTCTGCCTATGCCGCCGCCAAATCAGCCTTGATCAATCTCGTGAAGACCCTTGCCAAAGAGCATGGCAGAGACAATATCCTGATCAATGCCATTTCCCCCGCTCCCGTCGAAACCGATCTGGATGCTGATTACGAGGGATCTTACAAGGAATTTCGCAAACGATACTTTGATCAGTTTTTACTTCAGGTTCCCACAGGAGAACTGGTCAGTATCTCTGAGATATGTGAAACCGTAAACCTATTGATCAGCGATAAGATCACCGGGATAAACGGAATGGAGTTATATATAAATGGAGGAAACTGGTGAGGACTTTATTAATCTTGATTGCGCTGATAGTGTTGTGGACGCCGCTTCTAACAGCCCAGATGCCGTTTCATACCGGAGAAAAACTGGTCTTTGACATCAAATACGGCTTGGTTAGCGCCGCTGAGGCATCACTGGAAGTAAGACCTACCCACTTTAAAGGAATACCCGTCTGGCACCTTATCACCACCACCCGCACCTATTCCTTTTTCGATGTCTTCTTCAAAGTGAGGGACAGAGTGGAGTCATGGTGGGACAGAGAAAAACTCATCCCCTACAAATATGCGAAAAACCTGCATGAAGGCAAATACCGGCAACACCGCATTCATCTTTATGACCATGACCGCAAGCAAACCACCTATCAGAAATGGAGTTTTACCCGCAACCGTTATAACAACACTGAAATGAGCATCCCAGCCGGCACTCAGGATGTCCTCAGCGCATTCTACCTGGTCAGGACCAAACAACTTGATCCCGGCAGATCTGTTTCAGTAAGCATAACCGTAGATGGCATAACAGTCGATACGGAAATAGTGGTTCACCGGCGGGAGACCATCAAAACCATCTTTGGCAACCGGATCTGTCTGGTGATCGAACCCAAACTCAAAGGCGAAGCGGTATTCAAACAGACCGGCAGGATCCTGATCTGGGTAACCGATGATCAATACAAGATTCCGGTCAGAGTGGAAAGCAAAGTGAGCTTCGGTTCATTTGTCGGCACCCTCAAATCAGCCGAGAACGTCCCCTACAAAACTAATTGATCAGATCAATGCCAGATCTTACACAAATCTCGACTTACGACTACGACCTCGATGAATCCCTGATTGCCCAATTTCCGCTTGCCGACCGCAGTTCATCCCGGCTGATGGTCATTGACCGCAGGGATCAAAGCATACGACATCAACAGTTTACCGATATTGTTCAATATTTCAATCGGGGGGATGTCCTCGTCCTCAATACCACCAAGGTCTTTCCTGCCCGCTTGTTTGGCAAAAAAGGCAATGGCCATCCGATCGAAGTCCTTCTGATGTATGAGATGCGTCCATATCGATGGAAGTGTATGGTCGGAGGACGGCTCCGAGGTCCGCAGACAGTGGATTTTGGCGATGGTTTCATGGGCGAGGTCTCTGCTCCTGATCCCGATGGATTCAGGGAGATCGAGTTTCCATCTTCGTCAGATTTCTGGTCTCTGATCCACCAAAAAGGCCATGTGCCATTGCCTCCCTATATCAAGCGGGATGACGAAAAAAAGGATCATAACACTTATCAGACGGTCTATGCCAGTGAGACGGGATCAATCGCTGCCCCGACGGCAGGATTTCATTTCACGGAGGAGATCTTGACTCAATTGAGGTCTCAGGGTATCGATATTTGCGAAGTGGTCTTACATATCGGACCAGGGACATTCAAACCGGTCAAGGTTGACCGCATCACCGATCATAAAATGCACGCCGAATACTGCACCATCAGAGACCCAAGCGCTGTTCTCATCAACCGTGCAAAAAGCGAGGGACGTAGGATCATCGCCGTCGGAACCACCTCTGTCCGCACCCTGGAAAGTTTTGCCACGCCAGAAGGGATCGTCCCCGGGTCGATGTGGACGGAATTATTCATCTATCCCGGCAAACAGTTCCGGATCGTGGATGCCCTGATCACCAATTTTCATCTGCCCCGTTCCACCTTGCTCATGCTCGTATCCGCTTATGCCGGATATGATCTCATCATGCGGGCATACCGGACGGCTGTGGAAGAAAGATACCGCTTCTTCAGTTATGGTGATGCCATGCTGATCATCTGATGGATTTGTTTCGTATCGATCCAAGTCATTCATTGCTAAAACAGACGCCTCTGGAGACGATCGTCCGTCTCGATCGCTGCGATAGCACCATGTCTTATCTGGAGGATCTTCTCAGGAGTGTGAGCCGTACGAGAAACATCCTGGTTCAAGCGGGCACGCAAACTGCCGGGATCGGACGAGGGAAGAACTGCTGGATCTCCCCTCCGGGTGGACTGTGGTTCAGTTTTTCTCATCCATATCCCAAAACCCATCCGCTTATCTCACTTTACGTTGGCTGGTGCCTGCATCATGTGATGATCGATCTTTTTCCCACTTTGGAAACGGGGCTCAGGATCAAATGGACTAATGATATCATGTTTCGGGATCTCAAACTGGCAGGGGTTCTCTGCCGCCATTCTGCCGATAGATTCATCATCGGCATCGGGATCAATACCAATGATCCAAAGATCACTGCTACGAATGATCTATCCGCTGTTTCCATGATGGACATCATCGGTTTTGAGGTCTCCAATGCTTTTATCCTGAAAGAGGTCATGGCTTGTTTTTATAATAATCTGTGTCTCTTGGATAGAGCCCAAACTCTCGCCGATCAGATCAACCGATTTCTTTTTGCCGCCCAAGAGAACGTGCTGGTTGATCAAGGCGACAGATCATTCTCCGCCACCGTTTTGGGAGTGGAGACAGACGGTGGCTTGACCGTGATGCTGCCCAATGGCTTAACTCAAACGGTGTATTTCGGAAGTTTGCGCTGCAACCATCAGAATTGATGTAATAATACATACCTCTACAATTAGATTATTCTTGCCTCACTGGCCGGCATCAAACGGATCACTTCGGGATCTCCTTGTGCTCACCATAGTCATATCCTACATCCTCCCTGCTTGATAACCTTAGTATAACCTTACGGTCGTAAGGTTATACTAAGGTTATACTAAGGTTATGAAGTAAGGAGGATGGAAACAACAACAGATAACGATATGTATGTCAGAATCTTACTGATAACGCAATGCATACCTGATTGAAACAAGGTAAGTAATTAACGGTTATTGCCCTATTATCCGAGGAAGGAGTAGATATTTCTGATGTCCTTTACTTTGATCACTTTGCTTTTGCTGCGGATCTTGGCATAATCTGAGACATAGATCCTGTCATAGCCGAGTTTTACCGCTTCACCGATGCGTTTTTCCAATTGTGCGACGGGTCGGATCTCGCCGCTGAGTCCCAATTCCCCGATGAAAATGGAGCCCTGGGGCAACGCTTTGTCTTTCAAACTGGACATAATTGCCGCCACGATAGCGAGATCCAGCGAGGGATCGATGGTCCTGATCCCGCCGGTGAGATTGACGAATACATCGCTGGAACGGAGATAGAGAGCCAGGTTCTTTTCCATCACGGCAAGCAGGAGGGCGATCCGCTTTTGCTCCAGACCAACGACCACCCGCTGGGGAGTGCCGAAACTGGATGCGGTTGCCAGTGACTGCACTTCCGCGATAAAGGAGCGCGTTCCTTCAATGATACAGCCGAGAGCGGTGCCGATCTGGACGCTGTCGTGACTGAGGAATATGCTGACGGGATTTTGTACTTGCATCAGACCGAGATTGGTCATCTCAAAGAGCCCGATCTCGTTGGTGGAGCCAAACCGGTTCTTCACCGCGCGCAGGATCTTGTAATTACTGCGGAGGTCTCCCTCAAAATATAGCACGGTGTCCACCATGTGTTCGATGATCTTGGGACCTGCAACGATGCCTTCCTTGGTGACATGGCCAATGATAAAAAGCGCAATGCCCATTTCCTTGGCGAAGCGGATCAGGCGGTTGCAACTCTCTCTGATCTGGCTGTAACTGCCGGGGATCGAATCCAACGAAGAGATGGCTACCGACTGGATGGAATCGACCACGAGGATCCGTGGCCGGTGTTCCATAACGGACTCGATGATGTATTCGGTATCGTTGGTGCATAGCAGCCAGATGTTCTCATGCCCGACGCCGATGCGTTTGCTACGGAGATTTATCTGGTCGGCGCTTTCCTCACCGGAGCAATACAAGACCTTTACCTCCGGATCGATCAATGAAGGATCAGGGGCAGGGATGACCTTTTTATCAGGCAAAACCGTGGCTGATTGAATCACCCACTGTGACAATTGGAGCATCAGGGTCGATTTACCGATGCCCGGTTCTCCACCAATCAGGACAACCATTCCCGGGATGATTCCTCCGCCCAGGACAAGATCCAATTCAGTGATGCCCGTCTTCAGACGGATATTTTCATCCGTCTTTAGATCGATGATCCGCTCGGGTTGGGGACGGGTAAAGGACAGCGGAGTATCTTTGGGTTTGATCATGCTTTTGGGGGCTTCTTTCAAGGTATCCCAACTCCCGCAATTGGGACATTTCCCTGACCACTTGGTGGTATCAATTCCGCAATCGGAGCACACGAATATGGTTGGCATGTTATCTTCCTTCAGGTTTTTTCCCAAGCATCATGACAAGCGTAAAAAGGGCAAGAAAAAACAAGCGATGATCATAAAATCATCATCATCGTACCAGTTTATTGATATAAGCATGGCAATAGAAAGAAAGTTTTTGCTTGACGGAAATATTGCATTATCATGTTTGACATAAGATGAAATACTCGGTTCCGGAGACGGTGCCGACTATAATAATGCCTCACCGGAATCAGTGGAATTAGTGATGAGGATGTGCAGTTCTTTGAGTATAATTTAACCAAAGGAGATTACAATGGAAAACTATTCCGAAAAGTTCCAGGACTTGCTCACTCGTCTGCAAGTCGTCATGACCGAGATCGACTACAATCAGAAAGCATGTATCCAAGCCGGTAAGATGGAGTGTCAACTGCTGAATTACCTGTATCAGATAAAGAAACCTGCCAATATGAACGAATTGGCGAAGGCGCTTTCCGTTTCACACAGCCGTGTGACCAGAATCATGGACAACCTGGTCAATAAAGCCTTGGTTACCCGTCGTCCTTCCGAAGAAGACAGAAGATGCTGGTATGCCGAGATCACCGACAAAGGCGCCAAACTTGCCGAGAACAGTCAACAGACTATCATCGATCAACAGCAAAAACTGGTAAAACGCTTGCCCAAGAACCAATTGGAATCCATCCATAAAGCATTTACGGCATATGTCGATGCTTACGAAAAAGTGTTGCAAGAGAGTTACGTGGAGATCTGATGGCTGTATCAGTCAAGACCAGATGGCTCGATAACATGGGCTTTATCAGCAAGATCGACGGTCATCATATCAAACTGGATCTATCCGGGGAAGATGGTGGCGATGATCGTGGACCGCGACCCAAGGCATTGCTATTGACCGCTATACACGGTTGCTCGGGAATGGATGTCGTAACGATCCTCAAGAAGATGCGGGTCTCTGGCTTTTCATTTGACATGGAGGCAGAAGCCGAAACCACCAAGGAACACCCCAAGGCCTATCATACGATCAGGATCAGCTATATCTTTACCGGCACTAACATCCCTGAAGATAAGGTGGTAAAAGCCGTAAAATTATCGGTCGAGCAATATTGTGGTGTCATTGCCATGTTGAGCAAGGCCGCCAGAATGGAGTATCATATCATAATTAACGACAAAGAGGTGACACTATGAAAGCAATATCAGTTATAATGGTGGTATTGTTGTTTGCCGTGCTGGGCTGTCCGGCACGCACGGAAGTATCCGATAATCAGGCAACTGAAAGTAAAGAGAGTGAGCAAACTGGGGTGCCTGGTCAAAAGAGGGTAGATGAATCGCGGGATTACGTGAGCGGAGAGTGGATCACTGACTACGATCTGGCTGTCAAATATGCCCAAAGTAGCGGGCTACCGATCATGATCAATTTTACCGGCTCCGACTGGTGTATCTGGTGTATCCGGCTCAAAGATGAGGTCTTTAGCAAAGAGGTCTTCCAGGATTATGCCAAGGAAAACCTCATCCTGCTTGAACTGGATTTTCCCAGGAATATTCCACAAACAGAAGCGATGAAACAAGCGAATGCCAACCTGAGGGGCAGATTCAACGTAAGAGGTTATCCTACCATCGTCCTGATGGACAAAGATCAGAAAGAAATCGCCCGTACCGGATATCAGCATGGGGGAGCCGCGGCATACGTCATTCACGTCGAAGAATTGTTAAAGAAATAACCGGTAAAAAATTTAACAGCAGCAGATCCCTCGTGGGTCTGCCTTTTTTTGTTGGGTGATCGGTTACTTGATTTGGGAGTCAAAGAAAGCGTGAATGAGCTGTGCTGTCCTATCCCCAATTCCTTTGATGGCAGTCAATTCTTGGATTGAAGCGTTACGGATCGCTGAGACCGAGCCCATAGTCTTCAACAGCAGGAACATCGTTTCTTCTCCAACACCGGGGATTGAGATCAGTTCACTGATCATGGCGTTCCGGGAGTGGCGTCTACGATGAAAATTGACGGCAAAACGGTGGGCTTCATCTCTGACGCTGGTGATCAGACGTAAAGCGGGCGAGGATTTTGCCAGTTTGATCGATTCCTCCCTGCCGGGCATGAAAATCTCCTCGATCCGTTTGGCGATCGAGATGATAGGTATATCCCTGTAGGTAGTGGTATTCAGCACTTTCAAGGCTGAAGAGAGTTGTCCTTTACCACCATCGATAACGATCAGATCAGGTTTTAGTTCGCTATCCTTGTCGATCTCCCGGCAAAACCTCTCCAAAGTTTCCTCCATGGAAGCGAAATCATCCTGTCCTTCCACGCTTCGGATGATAAAGTGGCGGTAGTTCTTCTTGCGAGGTTTACCGTTTTCATAATACACTACAGAGGAGACAGTGTCGCTGCCTTGGATGGTGGAGATGTCCATACAGACGATTTTGCGGGAGAGTTTGGGCAGGTTCAGTTTCTCCTTGAGTTCCTGTATGGGATATATGGTTCGGTTAGCTTTGCGCAGATGGGCCAGTTTATTCTCCTCTACCAAGTGGAAAGCATTTCGTTTAGCGATAGCAACAAGTTTGCTTTTCTCACCTTTTTGAGGTAGGATGAGGCGGTTTTTGAGCCAGGTGTTGAGGTTCTCATAATCATCGGGTTGTGACGGCAAAAGGATTTCATCCGGCAGTTCCTCTTTTTGTGCATAGTATAATTTGATGAATGCCGAGAGGGTTTCATCTCCTGGTGATTTTTCCACATTGGCCAGAGGATAGTTCTCCTGATGCAGGATCTTGCCGTCAATCATCTTCATAACGACCGCGACTGCGCTCCTTTCTTCCTGATAAAAGCCGATGATATCAAGGTTACGTTGATCAGTATAATAAACAGTTTGCCGTTTTTGGATCTTTTCGATAGCGACCAGGCGATCCCGTAGCTTGGCTGCTTTTTCGTACTGCATTTCTTCCGATGCCTGTAGCATTTCATTGCGCAACTCACCCAAAATTTCATGATACTTACCCTGAAAGAAACCGATCAGACGGTTGACAACGACAGCGTATTCCTGACGGGTGACATAAGCGGCGCAAGGAGCGGGACACTTCCCCAACTGAAAATTGATGCAGGGACGCTTGTAGTGGATCTTTTCTCCGGAGATATGACGGCTGCAATTCCGGATAGGGAAGACCCATTCCAGTAATCGCAGGGTTCTTCGCAAGGATTTTGTATCCGTGAAGGGGCCGAAGTATTTACTGCCATCGCGGTTCAGATCGCGGGTGATCAGGATCCGTGGATATTGTTCGCCAATCGTTATCTTGATAAATGGATAGCGTTTATCATCTTTGAGCAGGACATTGTATTTGGGCATGTGTTCTTTGATCAGATTTGCTTCTAACAGGAATGCTTCGGCTTCGCTAGTGACGATTATGTAATCCAGATCAGCGATGTTTTTAACGAGTTGGGTGGTTTTGGGGTTTTTGGCTGTATCCGTAAGGTAGGATCTGATCCTATTTGCCAGATTGAGCGCTTTCCCGACGTATATTATCTGGTCTCTATCGTTTTTCCAGAGATAAACGCCCGGCTGATCCGGTAGCAGACGGAGTTTGATCTCTATTTGCGGAGTAGTTTTGACCATAAGGTGTTGCGAATCTGTCCAATATATCTAACGTGCAATAACTCGGCAAGCGCAAAAAAGGTCACAAAAGCCAGTAACGATAAAATCAATGCCTTACCAAAGACAAACCAGCGTCCCATATCCTCGATCATCCAATGCACTTCGATATAACGGTTTGAATAATACATGCCTAGGTAAAGCCCGCTGCTGATCAAGGCGGCAATAAGAATGCTTCTCAATTGACCACCAAGATGCACTGCCGGCAGTTTCCGCCGCAGAACGATCACCAATACCGCATAGTTGACCGCGGCTACGAGGGAAGTAGCCAGTGCCAATCCACGGTGTTGCAGGAAATACATCAGTATGATATTGAGGCAGATATTGAAGCCGACCATGACGGCACCTATGATCACCGGGGTGCGCGTATCTTTATTGGCATAAAACAGCGGTGTGATCGTCTGGTTCAAGCTGTAAAACAGCAATCCAAATGAATAAAAAACCAATGCCTGATAGGTCATGGTTGTGGCCAATCCATCGAAAGCGCCATGCTGAAACAGGATGGCAACAAAATCTTTGGCAAAGACGCTGATGATCGCCGTGATCGGGAGCATGATACAAGCCAACATAATACTGGTAAAGCGGAGGTTCTCCGAGAGATCGGCATAGTTCTTTTCCGTGATATTACGGGAATACATCGGTAAAACCGCGGTCCCCGCCGAGATGGCAAATATCCCCAAAGGCAGCTGCACCAGACGGTTACCCAATGCCAGCGCGGTAATGCTACCGACGCTTAAAAAAGATGCCAGCAGCGTATCGACAATCATATTGATATCCCGGATGCCGATCCCGATGATGGATGGGATCAGCCGTTTCCACAGCGCTTTGAGATGTTTGCCGGAAATACTGATGATCAGGAGGACACTATAACCTATGCTCTTGAGGAATGGCAGATTGATCACGCTCTGCAAGAACCCGCCCAGCAGCACTCCAACTCCTGCCCAGATGACCAGATCTTCACCCTCGATACCGGTCAGCCACCATGGCACAACGATCGTGGTGATCATGCCAATGTTCAGCAGGGCGGATGATAAGCCGGTCATAAAGAAATAATCATGCGAATTGAGAATGGCAATCATGGTCGATGACAATCCGATAAAGAACAGATAAGGAAAAATGATCCGGGAGAGTTTGATCGCCAGTTCACTGGTCTCTGGCGCCAAGCCCGGATAGAGGATCCTCACCAGCAGGGGGCTGAAAATTATCCCCAGGAAAGTCAGGATACTCAGGATCATCGTAAGCAGCGACAACACATTGAGCGCAAATCTATATTGTTCTTTTCTTCCGTGTTTGATCCCGAGTTCGGTATAAATTGGAACGAATGCGGTGGAGAGAGCGCCTTCTCCAAACAGGCGTCTGAGGAGATTGGGGAGGTTGTAGGCAACATTGAACGCATCATTGAGATAGCCGATGCCAAAGAAATATGCCATCACCTGATCCCTTACCAGTCCGAAGATCCGGCTGATGAAGACCGCTATGGACATGACACTGATATTACGGGCGAGAGTGCGTTGGGTCATCCGCGGGTCTTTGGATTGAGCAGGTTGCGCAATGAATGGAACAATTTGATGATCACCATTTGCAAATTGACATGTCCTGCCAGATTGCGGTGCAGATCCTCAAAGATCAATAGCAGGTTTGGCGCTTGTTCTTCCAAGAGAGGATTTTTTTTTCGGGCAAGAGCCAACGCTTCTTTCTGGTCGATATTGGTAACCGCTTCCGGATTATATTTGCTGATCAGCAGGTCATTGACCAGGATTGCCAGATAGTTGATGATATCATCCAAAAGCGCTGAACTCATCGTAGCCTTGCCGATCTTGTTCACCTTGCAGTAAAACTCATATTCCTGATCCTGGAGCGCCAATTGAAACAGGTCGATGGCATTATGCCGGGCTTCCGAGACCATCTCGGTGCTGAGTTTATATGCCATCTTAAAATTACCGTTGGAGATGAGGGCAGAAGTGCGCGCCGTCTGAACCTCGGTATTGAATTGATCGATCAGGAGGTGTTCGATGGCATAGCGGGACAGGGGCGGGAAATAAACCTGTTGGCAACGCGAAATGATGGTCGGTAATATATCCGATACCTTTTCGGTGGTAAGGATGATCACCGAATATGCCGGGGGTTCTTCCAGGGTCTTGAGCAAGGCATTGGCGGTGCTGGTATTCATCAGATCCGCATTTTCGATGATACACACCCGATAGCGTGCTTCATGGAGGTTGAGTTCAAATCTCCTTTGCAGTTTTTCCACGCTTTCCTTGCGGATTTCGGCGCGCTTGCTAAAATAATACTCCTCCCAGGGGCGCTCGATCCTCGTCTCCAGGTAAGCATCCAGTTCCTTTTGGATCTTGCCTTTGAGTTCATCCGAATTTTCTTTCGTCTCAAGTTTGACCGTGGGGTAAAGATACACGAAATCAGGATGATCCAAATGACGGAATTTGTGGCACGAATTACATTCTCCGCAGGGAATGGATTCACTGGTCTGATAACAGTTCAATGCCATTCCGAATAGTAGCGCGGTCATAAATTTTCCCACGCCTTCATTACCATAAAACAGATATGCCTGAGCCACCCGACCGGTCGTTATTGCCCGTTGGAGCAGCGTAATGACCCTGTCCTGTCCAACTACCTGACGAAACATCTATACTATGGAGATCTTGCTGCGACCGGCTTCGCAACTCGTACTGGCGGCAAAGACCTTTTTGACGTATGGGCTCTCAAATTCGCTGGCAAGAATGTCATAGATCAAGGTATCATAATATGATCCAGCCATATACATATATTCTCTGCGTCGGCCCACGTATTTGAAACCGGTCTTTTCATAACAACGGATGCCCCGGTGATTGTATTCCACCACCTCGAGGGTTATGTTATTTAAATTCATGATATTAAAGCCATAATCAAGGAGCAGGGCGGTGGCTTCGGTGCCGATTCCCTGATTCCAAAAATTCTTCTCGCCGATGAAGATACCAAAAGAAGCGCGACGGTGAACTTCGTTCACATTATGCAGCCCGCAATTGCCGATCACTTTGTTGGTATCCTTTTCGATGATAGCGAATGTGATGCTGTTTCGGATCAATTCTTCCAATAACTCGCGTTCCCTGTCAACATCGATAACAGCCGCTGAAAATAGGACAAACTGACCGACTTCCAGGTCGTTTACCCATTCCGTGTACTTCTCAACATCCTCCATCGATATCGGCGACAAATAGCACTTCTCGCCAATTAACTTCCTAAAATACTTCATGTTATACTCCTCTTGAGATTACTGTGGGTGTCATGTAAAAGTTCATATTTCCATTTTTATCATTGGCTGTTATTGTCAAGAGCTATTACTCTTCTAATATCTGGCCTTGTATCGCCGAATTCATCAAGGGATGAGGAATCAGAGCTTTCACTGCCATTGATCTCATACTTCGATTGTCCATAACCCCTATTCGATTGACGGGATCGTTATCTTTCTTCCCCTTCTTCCTTGCTTCATAACCTTAGTATAACCTTACGACCGTAAGGTTATACTAAGGTTATACTAAGGTTATCAAGTAGGGAGCGGACAAGATGGAATACTATAACCATCAGTCATGAAGTAACATGATCAGGATAACCTAAGCAAAGCATTCAATAAAAAGTTACATAACAATTGTATAACAGAGTATTAGAGCAATATACAGCCAGTATTCCCACTCATAACCCGGATACCTATCCCGTGTAATGGGATTGACAAAGGATAAAAAGCGAGATTGATACGACAAAATGCTTTACAAAATTGGAGCAGGTAGAAACATGGCGTCAAAATAAGAAGGAGACGAAAATGTCGTTAACACCCGAGGCTAAAACAGCTATCATGGCAGAGTTTAAACTCCATGAGTCAGACACCGGGTCTGCACGTGTTCAGATTGCAATACTTACGAAGCGGATTGCGGATATAACCGAACACCTGAAGATACATCCCAAGGATTTTTCCACCCGTCGCGGACTTTTGAAGTTGATCGGTCAACGGCGCCGTTTGTTGGATTACGTTGCGCGTAAGGATATCAATGCCTATCGCGAACTGATCAAGGTGCTGGGGATCAGAAAATAAACTGCCATAATCATCCTATGAAAGTGAACGCATCCGGTTCTGAAACCGGACACTTCACGCAAGCCGGTTCCCCAAGCGGGGTTGACAAGGTCAGATTGGGGAGTGGATCTACGCCCATTGATCCGCTCCTCCTTTGTTTATGACCGACCCAGATCAGGCGCCAAGGCATAACTGCCTTAGCAATAACAATTTAACCAATATGGGAGAAACGAGCAATACGCTGAGATGATGAGATCGTTTCGTTTCAGCCTATTGCTTCTTCTCCCGCATCAAACAAGGAGAAATAATGCCCAACTTTAACATCACAAGACGCGGCATCGAATTCTGCGGAAGAACGCTAACTGCAGAAACAGGGCGCATGGCAAAACAAGCCAATGGTTCTGTGTTTATCCAATACGGCGAAACCAGCGTGCTGGTAACTGCCACTATGGCGAAGGAAGCCACGACGGAACAGGATTTCTTTCCGCTGACCGTCGATTACATCGAGAAAATGTATGCCTCCGGCAAGATCCCCGGCGGCTTTTTCAAGCGTGAAGCCAAACCCACCACGGATGCCACTCTGAATGCCCGTCTCACCGATCGTTCCATCCGTCCGCTATTTGGCGATGGCTTTCGCAATCCCGTCCACATCGTGATCAACGTTCTGTCTTATGATGGCTTGAATGATCCGGCAGTGCTATCAATTTTTGGCGCTTCCCTGGCTTTGAGCATATCGGATATTCCGTTTGCCGGACCCATCGCCAGCGTCACGGTCGGTAACATCGACGACGAGATCGTGGTCAATCCATTTGTTAACGATCTCAATGAAAAATCGTTACTTAATCTGACGGTGGCGGGCTCCCGTGAATCGATCGTGATGATCGAATCCGCCGCCAAGGAATTAAGCGAACAAATGATGATCGACAGCGTTTTTGCCGGTCATGCCGAGATACAGAAACTGGTGGATCTGCAGCATGAATTTATCCAGGAATGCGGCAAGGAAAAAGTCGGAGTATTAAGAGATCTTGTTCCGGAGGAATTGATGACATTGGTGGAAACCCGGTATGGCGAGATTCTCAAAGCAGCGGCCGTGATCCATGGCAAGCAAGAGCGCCAGGATGCCTATGATCAAGGCGAAACGCAAATGCTGGAGTATTTTAAGAACAGCGATCCGGAGAATTACGAAGCCAATGGACGTTACTTCAAGGAAGCGTATCACGAGATCTATCGCCGCTACTTGAGGGATATGATCCTTACTCATAGTGTGCGTGCCGATGGCAGGAATCTGGATGACATCAGACCTATCACCTGTGAGGTTGATGTCCTGCCCATCGTGCACGGTTCAGCACTCTTTACCCGCGGTGAGACCCAATCCTTGGGAACGGTTACCCTGGGTGGTGGAAGTGACGAGCAAGTCATAGATGGACTGGAAGTTGAGTATAAAAAACACTATTACCTGCATTATAACTTTCCTCCCTTCAGCGTTGGCGAAGCCGGCCGGATGGGACCTCCCGGAAGACGAGAACTGGGACACGGTAACCTGGCAGAACGTGCTTTAATCCCTGTGATGCCGACCAAAGAAGAGTTTCCCTATACGATACGCTTGGTCTGCGACACCTTGGAATCCAACGGATCATCGTCCATGGCTTCCGTCTGTAGCAGTTGCCTGGCAATGATGGCTGCAGGCGTTCCGGTCAAAACCGCTGTTGCCGGCATAGCCAATGGTCTGATCATGGAAGGTGACAAGTTTGCCGTATTGACGGACATCATGGGCTTGGAAGACCATCTCGGCGATATGGATTTTAAGGTCACCGGCACGGAACAAGGTATCACGGCAATGCAAATGGATATCAAGATCAAAGGCATTACCCGCGAGATCATGACCATCGCCCTGGAAAAATCCTTACATGCCCGTATGCATATCCTCAAAGCCATGGCGGATACCATAGCCGAACCGCGTCCCGAATTGGCGCCGACAGCCCCACGCATAGAATCATTCAAGGTTCCGGTCGATAAGATCGGTGAGATCATTGGACCCGGTGGAAAGATGATCAAACATATCGTCGAAGTCACCAAAGTGCAGATCGATATCGAAGATGATGGTACCGTCCGCATTCTGTCACCCGATAAGCAATGTATCGATAATGCGCGCGCAATGATCAACGGCATTACCAGCGAACCGGAGATAGGAGCCCAATACCAGGGACCGGTCACCCGGATCGAGCCCTATGGCGTTTTCGTCAAGATCCTTGGCGGCGTCAAGGAAGGCATGGTGCACGTCTCTCAGATGCATCAGTCACGCATCAACCATCCCGGTGATATGGTAAAACTCGGCGATATAGTGAGTGTTCGTGTTATTGGAACAGAAAAAGGCAAGATCGCACTGGCGATGAAAGGCGAAACCGGTAATCCGGAACCTGACCCCAATGCGACCAGCGAACGCAGCCACTCTCCCCGCCCCTTTGACCGTACCGGAGACCGTAATCGGGACCGTGACCGGGGTGACCGTGGACGTGATCGTGACAGAGACCGGGGAAGAGGTGACCGATTCCGGAGAAACTGAGGATAAATAAGATGAACTGCATGATCGCCGATCCATCCCTTGCCGCTTACGGTAGAAAGGAGATGGTTCTGGCAGAGGCGGAGATGCCGGGATTGAGAGCACTGCGGGATAAGTATAAAAATATGAAACCTTTGGCAGGAGCCCGGATAACGGGCTCTCTGCATATGACCATCCAGACCGCTGTTTTGATCGAAACGCTGATCTCTCTCGGAGCGGAAGTTCGCTGGGCAAGCTGCAATATCTTTTCCACTCAGGATCATGCTGCCGCCGCCATTGCTGAATCCGGTGTTCCAGTCTTTGCCTGGAAGGGTGAGACGCTGGAGGAGTACTGGTGGTGCACGCTGCAGGCATTGACCTGGGGAGATGGTGTCAAACCCGATCTGATCATCGACGATGGGGGTGATGCCACTCTGATGATCCATGAGGGATGGCGACTTGAGGACGAATATCAACGCACCGGTATTCTGCCGGAAGTAAGTACCGATAACAAAGAATTGACGATCATCCAGAGATTGCTGATCGAAGGTCTTGCCTGCGATCCAAACAAATGGCATGATATTGCTGCCAGTATCCGAGGCGTAAGCGAGGAAACCACGACCGGCGTGCATCGCCTGTATCAGATGCATGAAACTGGCCGGCTGCTCTTTCCGGCGTTCAACGTCAATGATTCGGTCACCAAATCCAAGTTTGACAATCTCTATGGCTGTCGTGAATCCTTGGCAGACGGGATCAAACGCGGAACAGATATCATGGTGGCCGGAAAAGTCGTTGTCGTCTGTGGTTACGGCGATGTCGGCAAAGGTTGTGCCCAATCCATGCGTGGTTTTGGCGCTCGGGTCGTTGTTACCGAGATCGATCCGATCTGTGCCTTACAGGCAGCGATGGAAGGATATGAGGTTTGCACGCTGGAAGAAGCTTTGGCAGAAGGCGATATCTATGTGACTGCCACCGGCAACCGGGATGTGATCACTGTCCGACACATCTTGAATATGAAAGATAACGCCATTGTCTGCAATATCGGTCACTTTGACAATGAGATCCAAGTGGATGCTCTATACGCGATGGAAGGCATTAACAAAGTGAACATCAAGCCCCAGGTCGATAAGATCGGACTTCCCAATGGCAGATCGATCATTCTGCTATCCGAAGGACGGTTGGTCAATTTGGGCAATGCTACCGGTCATCCGTCCTTTGTGATGAGTTGTTCCTTCACCAATCAGGTGCTTGCCCAGATGGAACTGTGGCAGAATCGTTATGAGATCGGGGTCTATGTCCTGCCCAAGCTCCTTGATGAAGAAGTGGCGCGTTTGCACTTGGTAAAATTGAATGCCCGTCTTACCAAATTGACCGCTTCCCAAGCAGAATATATCGGTGTTTCGCCAGATGGTCCTTTTAAAAATGACAGTTACAGATACTAATAAATGGAGGTTTGTATGACTCTCGGTGAGAGAATCAAAGACAAATCGGTGGTGATCGGAGTGATCGGACTGGGATATGTGGGCTTGCCAATGGCGGTAACGGTTGCCCGTAAAGGGTATAAAGTGGTGGGTTTTGAGGTTAGCAGTTATGCTATTGAGCATGTAAACGCCGGAATGAACTATATCGGTGACGTGGACGACAGCGAACTTGCGGAAGTGGTGGACAAAGGCCTTCTCTGCGCAACCGCTGATTACACCCGGATCAAAGAAGTAGGTGTCATCATGATCGCCGTTCCCACTCCCCTTGATAAATACCATCAGCCGGATACCACCTATATCAAGGCATCAATGGCATCTTTATCCCCCTATCTCCAAAAAGATACTCTGATCGTGTTGGAGAGCACCACCTATCCCGGAACAACACGTGAGATCATCGTGCCGGAAGTGGTAAAACACGGTTTGGTAGTGGGGAAAAATGTCTTTGTCGCATTCTCGCCGGAACGTGTGGATCCCGGTAACGAAACCTACAAAACGCATAATACGCCTAAGGTGGTGGGTGGCATTACTCCGATGTGTAATGAAGTGGCAAAAACCTTTTATGAGAATATCCTGGATGCACCTGTTCACCTAGTGTCATCACCTGAAGTGGCGGAGATGGAAAAAATCTATGAAAACACCTTCCGTAATATCAATATCGCTCTTGCCAATGAGATGACCGTCCTTTGCGAGCGCATGGGCATCAGCATCTGGGAAGTGATCGATGCCGCCAAGACCAAGCCATACGGATTTATGGCATTTTACCCTGGACCTGGGGTGGGTGGACACTGCATACCGATCGATCCATTTTATCTCACGTGGAAAGCCCGTGAGTTTGATTTTCATACACGCCTGATCGAACTGGCAGGTGAGATCAATATCGCTATGCCGGAATATGTGGTGCAGCGTGCCATCAAGATCCTGAACAAACAGGGCGTGGCGATCGCACGCGCCAAGATCCTGCTTATCGGCGCCGCGTACAAGAAAGATATTCAGGATATGCGGGAATCACCGATCGAAGGAATTATCACGCATCTGGTATCATATAGATCCGATTTTGACATTCATGACCCTTACGTCTCGGAGTTTCATCACGAGATGAACGGGCAGACCTATCAGACAATCCCTTTGGGCAACCTCAAGAAGTATGATTTGATCATCATTGTGACCGATCACAGTTGTATCGATTATGCTAAACTGGCGGAAAGCGGGGTGTCCATCCTCGATACCCGCAATGCCTGCAAAGCATTCAAGAACTCCAATATCGAGTTTCTATAAGACCTGATATGGGAGGCAATTGCCTTGGCAACACATAGCCCTGTTCTGGTTGATGAGTTGTTTGGTGAGATCAAACCTGCCGAAGCGGGAAAACGCTGGTATGTGATCCACACCAGGCCGCGCTGTGAGAAAAAACTGGCAGAATATGCCCGCCGCAATGAAGTCCACTACTACTTACCTCAGATCGAACGTGAGCGTCGTTACCAGCGCCGCAAGGTAAACTTTACCAGACCGATGTTTCCCGGCTATCTATTCAGCGAGATGTCACTCCCGGAGAAGCAACAACTGATTATATCGGGATATTTGGTAAGGATCATCAATGTCCCCAATGAAGATGAATTCTTGGCGGAATTGGGCAATTTGTATCACTGCCGCAAAGGCAAAGCCAAGGTATTGCCCTCGGTATGGCTATCCAAGGGCTTGCAGGTTGAGATCATCGATGGACCGCTCAAAGGAGTTACCGGTGTCGTGGAAAGCCATGAGAAACTTGAGGAAGTCCGCCTGCAAGTGGAGATGTTACGTCAGGCAGTAATGGTAAAAGTTCCGGCCACTGATGTCAGGGTCATCGGTGACTACGAGATCGTGGACGAATAAGGTTGTGCCATATTTCATGGGAGATTATACTTGAAGATATTGGTCACAGGAGGCGCTGGTTTCATCGGCTCACATGTTGTGGATGCCTATGTGGATGCGGGGCATGAGGTCGCGGTGATCGACGATCTGAGTAGCGGCAAGCATGAGAACGTTAATCCACGTGCTGCGTTTCATCAGATGGACATCTCATCTCAGGAATTGTCTGTTTTACTGAGTGATATCAGACCCGATCTGATCAATCATCATGCTGCCCAGATCAGCGTCCCCCGTTCCATTACCGACCCTTTTGCCGATGTTCATACCAACATCAATGGCTTGGTCAATCTCTGCGAAGCCGCCGTCAAAAGTGGCGTAAATAAGATCATTTTTGCTTCATCCGGTGGTGCTATCTACGGAGAGCCGGAGGAGTATCCCGCCACGGAGAATTGTCCGGCGAGGCCGCTGTCGATCTATGCCATCAACAAGAAAGCATCAGAGGATTACCTGTATTTTTACAGCCATTATTATGGTCTTGACTATACTGTTCTGCGTTATGCCAATGTCTTTGGTCCGCGACAAGATCCGGCTGGTGAGGCGGGTGTGGTATCCATCTTTATTGAGCATTTACTCAAAGGGGAGATCCCCATTCTGAACGTCTATCCTGATGATCCTGACGGAATGATTAGAGATTATGTCTTTGTACGGGACGTGGCAATAGCCAATCTGAAGGCGGTATCCCGGGGAAGCAGGGATGTCTTTAATATCGGGACAGGGATCCCAGTTAAGACACGTGAATTGTATGATGTGATCAAACAAGTGACAGGATCTGCGATCGAGCCGGCCACGATGCCTGCCCGTCCAGGTGACCTTAGGCGGAGTTTGTTAAACATTGACAAGGCACGGCAATTTCTGGATTGGTCTCATCAATATGATCTCTGTCGGGGGATCGGTGAGACCATTGCGTTCTTCAAGAATATAGGCACTGGAGTATAAATGGAATTAGCAGTGATAGGAACCGGCTATGTTGGTCTCGTTTCGGGAACCTGCTTTGCCGAAATGGGCAATAATGTTTTATGCGTGGATGCCGATCAAACTAAGATCGAGATGCTGAGACAGGGAGAGATTCCGATCTATGAGCCCGGCTTGGAGGAGATGGTTCGTCGCAATGCCAAAGAAGGGCGCCTGACCTTTAGCACTGATATCAAAGAGGCGGTTGATAAAGCACTGGTGCTGTTCATTGCAGTGGGTACTCCACCCGATGAGGATGGTTCGGCTGATCTGCAGTATGTGCTGGCAGTTGCCAGAGATATAGCAAGATGTATGACCGAATATCGAATAATCGTCGATAAATCCACCGTTCCGGTTGGCACTGCTGACAAGGTAAGGGACGAAGTAAGAACAATCCTGAATGAGCGCGGCGCCAACTATGATTTTGATATTGTGTCTAATCCGGAATTCCTCAAGGAAGGCGCTGCCATTGAGGACTTTATGAAGCCCGACCGAGTTGTGGTCGGCGTCGATAACCTCCGGGTGGCAGAGATCATGAAACTCTTGTATTCTCCATTTAACCGCAACAACGACAGGGTGATAACTATGTCCATCCGCTCGGCAGAGATGACAAAGTATGCCGCCAACGCCATGCTGGCGACCAAGATATCCTTTATGAACGAGATAGCCAGGTTATGCGAAAAACTGGGCGCAGACGTATCAGAGGTTAGACATGGTATCGGCTCAGACACCCGTATCGGGTATAAATTCATCCATCCCGGCGTGGGTTATGGGGGAAGTTGCTTCCCCAAAGACGTTCAAGCGCTGATACAGATGGCACAGAAAGCCGGTATGGAGTCATTGGTTATAAAGGCGGTGGAAGCAGTCAACGCCGAACAGAAAACCATACTGGCACAAAAAGTCAAGGCACATTATGGTGAGGATCTCAAGGGCAAAACCTTTGCTGTCTGGGGTCTGTCATTCAAACCGCAGACCGATGACATGCGTGAAGCACCGTCGCTCGTTATCATCAATGAACTTATCAATGCTGGAGCGCAAATCGTGGCTTATGATCCAGTTGCCATGCACGAGGCGAGACGCCGATTCGGAGACAATCCTGCCATCTGTTATTCTGACAGCGAATACGATGCTCTGCGTGATGCCGATGCGATGCTTCTGATAACTGAATGGCACCAGTTCCGTTATCCTGATTTCAAGCGGATCAAGTCGCTTATGCGTCAACCCGTGATCTTTGACGGACGCAACCAGTATGATCCGCATCAGGTGCGCGAGCTGGGCTTCACCTATTTTGCCATAGGCAGGCTATAAAGCGTAAGATAAAAGGGAATTATCGGTATGTTTGCCAATATCTTGAAACAACCGGTGATGAACCGAGTCCTGTATGCTCTGATCCCTTTTCTGTTTTTGAGCATCCACTTCTTTGGCTGGCGCGTCTTGCTTATCATAACCGTAAGCAATCTATGCGCATACTTCACCGAACATCTATTCCTCCGCTCCAAGAAGAGTGCCAAGGTATCAATGTCGGTATTCGTTACCGGCTCGCTGCTGGCATTTACTTTGCCGCCTACCATTCCGCTTTGGATCGCCGCATTGGGATCGGTGATCGCCATCCTATTTGGCAAGATGGTCTTTGGCGGTTTTGGGATGAATGTCTTTAATCCAGCCATTCTCGGCAGGACTTTTATCTACGTATGTTTCCCCCAACAGATGACGATCACTTGGGCAAAGCCCTTTACCGGAATTCCAGGTGGATTTGCTCAGTTTACCGCTGGTAGCGACATGATCACCAGTGCTACCATCCTCGGTTTTTTCCGCACCACAGGTGAGTATCTTTATGGCTTCAAGGACGCTTTTCTGGGATCGATCCCCGGTTCATTGGGTGAGACCTCAGCACTCCTCATCATCCTGGCAGGGATCTATCTGATCATCACGAAGACGGCTAAATGGCAGCCGATGCTTGGCACCCTAATCAGCATCCTATTATTCTCCTGGATTTTTGCACCAGACACCAATCCTCTTTACTTTCTGGTCAGCGGCGGTGCGCTGTTTGGCATTGTCTTCATGACCACCGATCCTGTCACTCAGGCAAAAGGCAAATATGCAATCTGGGTCTATGGATTGTTGATCGGCTTCCTGACCGTCCTGATCCGACAGAAGTCGCTCTTTTACGAGGGCTTTATGTTTGCTCTGCTGATCACCAATGCGTTGATACCGATCATAGAATACGGCATTGATAGATACCTGAGACCCCGGAAAGCGGAGAAGAAAGCATGAGCGATAACCAGACCGCAGGGCCGCTCTCCGCCAGTGTCCAATCTCCCCCGCTAAATGAGCGTTCCTGGTATCCGATCGCATTTATGCTGGGTGTCAGTATCGTCTTCATCGGTCTATTGGCTTTGTTTTACCGAAGCAATGAACCAAGGATCAGGCAAGCACAGCAGCAGGCATTCCGCAGCCAGATCCTGTCTCTTTTTACCGAAGAGATCGGATCGGTGACCGGTTTGACAAGGGCGGAACTGCTATCGGCAGAAGAACTTGACCAGAACTACCTAAGATTCATCAAGCCCGTCCTTATGCCAGATGGTTCCCCTGCCTATTACCGGTCGTTTGCCGACGGGATTATGCTCGGTTATTGTTTCGATATCAAGGGGAATGGACTCTGGGGGACTATGAGAGCACTGGTAGCGATGAAGCCGGACTTGATGACGGTGATCAATCTCAGCGTATATGACCAGATGGAGACGCCGGGGCTGGGTGCCCGCATAACGGAAGACAAATTCCGGGATCAATTTGCCGGCAAGGTCTTGTATGAGGATGATAAGCCGGTATTTCTGACTTTGGTGCCCGAAGATGCTGTTGATCCCTATTCCACAGAGATCAGACAGGTCACCGGAGCCACCATTACCAGCCGCAGCGTTCTGGATATGTTATATACAGAATTGACCTACGTCCGCAACCGTATCCGGCGGGAAGGGCCGAAATGACGGCCAAACAGATATTCATAGATAGCGCATTCAGGGAAAACTCAATCTGGAAACAGATCCTGGGGATCTGCTCCACACTGGCGGTGACCAATCTGATGTTGAATAGTTTGATCATGGGCATCGGTGTGATGTTTTCCCTCGCCTTTGCCAATCTAACCATCTCCTTGCTGCGCAATTACACACCGCGCAGTGTAAGAATGATGACTCAGACGCTGATCATCGCTTTTTACGTGATCATCGTGGATATCTATCTCAAGGCATATATGCCCGATATCAGTAGGCAACTGGGACCTTACGTAGGCCTGATCATCACCAATTGCATCCTGATGGGCAGAGCCGAGGCATTTGCCACCAAGAACAAGTCACTGGATTCTTTTATTGATGGGATCGGCGCTGGATTTGGCTATACACTTGTCCTGCTTGCCATCGCCCTGATCCGTGAGATACTGGGCTTTGGCTCCATCTTTGGCTTCACCGTTCTGGGCGACAGGTGGATCAAGTGGGCGATCATGGTGATGGCGCCAAGTGCTTTCTTTATCCTCGCCATCTTTATCTGGATCATCAACAACAACTTTTACAAAGGCAAGGCATAGTTATGGATATCAATGCCTTCGTTCTCTTTTGGGCTGCGATCTTTACGAGCAATATCCTGCTGACCAATTTCCTGGGGATGTGCTCTTATCTTTCCATTTCCCGAGAGGTCGAATCTTCCTTCGGTTTGGGGATGGCGGTGTTTTTTGTCCTGACCATCACCGCCGGATTGAATTGGGTGATCTACTACTATATCCTGGTCCCCTTTGATCTGACTTATCTGCAATTCATCATCTTCATCATCGTGATCGCTGCCTTCGTCCAATTGCTGGAAATGCTGATCGAACGCTTCACGCCGGCTCTTTACTACACTCTCGGGATCTTCCTGCCGCTGATCACGGTCAATTGTGCCATCCTCGGCGTCAGTTTGTTCATGGTTATCCGCAAATACTCATTCATCCAGTCCGTTGCTTATGGTGCTGGCAGTGGCATCGGCTGGTTATTGGCGATCCTGATGTTAGCCGGTATCCGCACCCGTCTCAAGGACAAAATGATCCCTCAAGGTCTGCAGGGGGCGGGGATAAGTTTGATCATCACAGGCATCATGGCACTGGCGTTCATCGGCTTTTCGGGCATCGTGATCATCCAGTAGCAGATATGTTTCTCATCATTATCAGAGATATCGGCATCACCACCCTGATCAGTGGCGGTTTGGCTTTGATTCTGGTAATCGCGCAAAGGTATCTCAATGACTATGGTCTGTGTAAGATTAATATCAATGGTAAACGCGAGATTACTCTCAAGGGCGGCTCAACGCTACTCAATTCTCTCTCCGAAAACCAGATCTTCATTCCCTCCGCATGTGGCGGCAGGGGCAGTTGTGGCACCTGCAAGTGTCAGGTATTGGAAGGGGGAGGAACGCTTCTGCCCACGGAAAGACCGCTGCTCAGCGCCAAAGAGATGGCTGATGATCTCCGTCTTGCCTGCCAGATAAAGGTCAAAACCGACGTCCGCATCCATATCCCCGAATCCATCTTCAGTATCCGCCGCTATCAAGGTAAGGTCACCAAGATCGTGGATTATACCTACGATATCAAAGGCGTTACAATAGAACTGACCGACCCTCCGACCATCGATTTCCAAGCCGGTCAATATGTCCAACTGGAGACCCCCGCATATGGCAAGGTTCGCCAGAAGGTCGTGCGTGCCTATTCGATTTCATCCGATCCCGGGGACAAAGAACATATCCAATTGATCATCCGCTACGTGCCGGAGGGCATCTGCACCACCTGGATCCACCAATTTCTCAAAGAAGGCGATCCGATCAGTTTTACCGGTACCTATGGCGATTTCTTTATCCGCGATACCGATGGAGATATGATCTTTGTCGCAGGTGGATCCGGCAAAGCGCCGATTAAATCCATGCTGGAATATCTAAGCCGGGTCGGCACCACCCGCCGGATACGTTACATATTCGGAGCGCGCACCTGCAAAGATCTCTATCTCACAGATGAGATTCATGCCTTTGAGCAGGTCTTTGACGATTTCGAGTATATTCCCGTTCTCTCCAAACCCTGTCCGGAAGAAAACTGGCAGGGTAGAATCGGCTACGTTATGCCTGTCTTTCCAGAAGTGATCAAAGATCCAACCATGACGGAGGCATATCTCTGCGGTAGTCCCGCAATGATTGACACAGTGCAAAAAGCCCTGATCGAACTCGGCGTCTCCGCAGATAAGATATATTACGACAGTTTTGGATGATAAAATGAAACAGACCCCACAGGAACTGCTCATTAGAGAGCGGATGCAGCCCGGAGTGATCACGCTCAGTGGCTTTCTGGGTGATGATCCAAGAGCTTTGAATCAGATCATCTCGGATGATGAGATGACTCTCCAAAATTTGGGCGTAACTGCCCAGGAAATAGCGGAGCGCATGGAATACTTGACGGAAAAGAGCAAGCAGGTTTACGAGGGGAGAGTCATCGTCGATGATATGTATGAGATCGAGACCGAGATCACCCGCGGTAAACTGCCCTGTCCCTTTCTTCATCGCGGACTGCAACGTAAAACGATCACAACCTGCACCCACCTCTCAAGCGGGATTACTGTGCGCTGGACCGCACTCAATATTCACATGATTAAGGAACATGGCTTCTTTGAAGGTAAGGACTCGCCGTTCCGGCTTGAGCCTGAGATCCTGGTACAGGTCCTTTTCCCCGGATGAAGCGTTCGGCTCGTAACTTACTCATCCGCACCATCCTCAAACCATCGTCCGCGTTGCCCGAACCAACGTTTCCAATCACCCGCAGGGCTGCCGTCTCTTTTAATACGCTGACCTACGTATCTCGTTCGGACTGAAGTCCTAACAATGTCTAAAGGCACGAAAGGGCGATATATACCCTCACGATCAGAAACGGTGGTTGAAACCACCGCCTAACATCTGATGACGTTGTAAAACTCATCACAATCATCTGATGACGCTGGAAAACCGATTATGTTGCTTTCACACAATCTCAATCTCTGTAGTTACCAAAAAAAGACCGTTGAATAATCGGCAACACCGGATTTATCCGGTTGTTGTACCAGATTTATCCAGCACCCAGCACGTTTGCCCAGATGTCATAAACAAATGTCATACAAGCATATAGATTTTACCATGCACCGACTGAAGTCAGTGCAACGACCGGCTGAAGCCGG
>CAYZZE010000007.1:0-34007 GCA_964482845.1 uncultured Candidatus Cloacimonadota bacterium | reverse complement strand
CACTAGTAGGATATTCTCTTTGTAAAAAGGGTGATACTGGATATATACTGGATTTGCTAAAAGGGTGAAACCGATTTGTAAAAAGGTTGAAACTCGAGTCTCACCGAAAACAGCGATTTGCATCGGAAGTGATACTATTTGCAATTTCACTTGATACTCTATACTTGAACAATCACTCCAATCCATTTTTCCACTTGACAGAATGGTTGTGACCCACAGGGAATAGCGCCAAAAAAGAAATGGAGGACTCAATGCCTGCGTATTCCGTCAATGAGATCATCGAAATGGCCGTACAGATCGAACGTAACGGCTACACCTTCTATCATGAGGCAAGCAAACGCAAGGATCTGGATGCCGCATCCCGTGAATTTATCGAGCGTCTGCGTGATGCCGAACTCAACCATGAAAAGACCTTCCTGCGTCTGCGTGACGACCAGGATCTGAACATCCTGGAACTTACTTCGGATTGGGAACTGGTTGCCAGTTATCTCAAATCCATCGTGGACAGCCGTATCTTCAACACTCCGGATGCTGCCATCAAACTTGCTACGGAAGCAAAAGACATCCTTGCCATCGTGGGTTATGCCATTATGTTCGAAAAAGACACCCTGCTCTTTTTCCACGCGGTAAATGATAGCATCAACAACGAAAAAACCAAGTCCATCCTTCGCCGCATCATCAATGAAGAAGTTTCCCACGTCCTTTGGCTGAGCGACTATAAGAAGAAACTGGGATAAGAAAAACTCAATGATCAAACGTCTCTATGTGCGGCTGCTTATGCAGCGCGGTCGGCGTCATCTGGTCTTTGGCAGCCAGCGGCGGGCGTTTCGCCTGTTTCAAAAAGCCGCTGCTCTTCAGCCCTCGCAGCCTAATCTCTATAACCTGGCGCTGGCTCACCTGAACCTTCTGGAGTATGATAATGCTCGCCAGATCCTGGAAAGCATCTACGATCCCGAAACGCCTGAACACCTGACCGCACTCGGCTTGGGGCAGGCCTATCTGTTGCTTGACCGCTGGCAGGAAGCGGTAAATGTCTTTCAAAAACTCTCAGCACGATATCCGCAACTCAAATCCCTTGACGAGTACGCAGTTATGGCGGCTGAGCCAGAGAGGCGTAAGCGTTATTGTCTCAGCACTGATCTGCAATTTAGGGCAATGTTAGCCCGCGAGGATGGTGACCGCCGGCAGGCATTGGAACTCTTGCGGGAAGCCGAGACGCACGCTCCGGAGAATGCCATGTTAAAGCACAATATCGGCGTTCTGATGATGGAACTCAAGGATGACAAGGATGCCATCCTGTCCTACTTTCGTCAGGCGATGGCTTTGGCGCCGGAAAACGTCCACCTTAAAAAACACTTCCGCAAAGCATGGGCAAAACTAAGCCGTTAGATCGCCAAACCAGCCGTAGGCGGAAAGGAACCCCCAAAATGAAGCGACCCAAACGCTGGATCCTATCCGCAGTCATTCTCTTGGCGATCATCCTGGTCGTTACCTTCAATCCCATCTCAATACGGCTGATGACCCTGGGAGTGGCGGTTTGCTATAATATCGAGCCAGCGGTCTTTTATCGCCTGATCCGCACCGAGAGCGGATTCCGTTCCTTTGCCGTTTCGCCCAAGCAAGCGGTTGGCTTGGGACAGATCAGAGAAAATACCGCCCGATATATCCATCCCGAATACCGTAGCGGAATGCTATTCGTTCCGATATATAACCTCAAACTCAGCGCCAAATACATCAAGTATCTCCAAAACAAATACAAGAGCAATTGGACGCTGGTGCTGGCTGCCTACAATTGGGGCGAAACCAATGTTGACCGGCGTATCCGGGGATTGCTGATCGAGACGGATGCCGATTACCGGCATCTCTTTCGTGATATCCGCGAGACCCGTGCCTACATCAATAAAGTCCTCCGTCCGGTCAAGCATACCAAAGAAAAACCTTGACGAGATTGACGCCATCAAAACGGTACCCTCAAAAGACAGAATTGTCGTATAAGACAAAGACCAAACAGGAGTTGATTATGACAAGCAATCAACGCGGACTCTCGGTCTATACCGTGATCAGCATCATCCTCTTTCTGGCGCTTGTTGCCGTTTTGGCACTGCCGAATTTCTTCAATCTGGACAAAGAAAAGAACGAAGAGGATTGCCTGAACAATATGAAAGCCCTCTGGGTGGCGACGATAGATTATCTGAGGGACTACAATCAGGATTTTGACGGTGACCTCAAGGTCTTGCTCAATACACCCAAACGCAATGACCCCAAGACCACCTATCTCAATACCATATCCAAATGCCCGGAATCTCGAGGCCGGGACAAGCATGATTATATCGTATTCGGCAAATACGTAGCCGACCGCATTGGCGATGAAGTGAAGCACAATTTTGGTGCCATTGTCATCTGCCCCAATCTGCCCACTTATCCCAAGCATATCATACCCCAAGCGTTCTATGAGAATATGGAACCCACCCAACTGCAAAATTACTTCCTGGATGACTTGGATTATATTGACCAGCAGACAGGATCAAACGGACGCCTGAAAATGGAAAAGATCCAAGAATACATCAATATCTGGCGAACCGATCCCGATGCCTTTGCCAAGCGTAAAAGCAATTCAGCGGCGTTCAAAGACCTGCTTATCCCTCAGAATTAAGGCACTGCCCACCAGAACTTGATGATCGCACCAATCATAACCCATAGTGACGCTCCAGGGTCACTTGTTTCTGCTCTGTAGCGAGGAACCGCATGCAATATCAGGAATTCCTCCGGCACATCTACCAGAAATACTCCGGCAGTGTAAAACTCGGACTGGACAGGATGCAAAACGTCTTGGCGGAGATGGGCGATCCCCAAGACCGATTACACGGCTTTCACGTGGCAGGAACCAACGGCAAGGGCTCCGTCTGTGCCGCTCTGGAGTCCATCGCCTTGCATCATGGTTTGAGCGTGGGACTCAATACCTCGCCCCATCTCATTGACTATTGTGAACGCTTCCGCATCAATGGCAAGGATACCGCTTTCCAGAACATCCTCGACCTCTACCACCGCTTTGAACAGACCTTTGACCGCTGGGATGCCACCTTCTTTGAGATCACGACCGCCATCGCCTTTGGGATGTTCCTCGAGGCAAGTGTCCAGACCGCTATCATTGAGGTAGGAGTCGGCGGACGGCTGGATGCCACCAATCTCTTTGTCCCCGATATCACTGCCATCACTTCCATCGGGCTGGATCACGTCAAGACCCTGGGTGGGACGGTGGAACTGATCGCCGCCGAGAAAGCAGGCATCATCAAACCATCCATCCCGCTCATCCTCGGTAGCATCGACGAATCCCCCCGCCAAGTCATCCTGGAAATTGCCC
Organism: uncultured Candidatus Cloacimonadota bacterium; assembly: GCA_964482845.1. Classification (GTDB taxonomy): domain Bacteria; phylum Cloacimonadota; class Cloacimonadia; order Cloacimonadales; family Cloacimonadaceae; genus VGPI01. Next base: position 30,646 of record CAYZZE010000007.1, on the reverse strand, counting down.
AAGCGCGTAATGCACCGGTGCAGATCATCGGCAGGGACTTTATGGTGGAAAATGTCACCCCCGGCAAACGCGGGATCAGATTTGACTACCGCTATGGCGACATGCAGATCAGGCATCTCCAATCCAACCTGCATGGCCTGCATCAAGTGAATAACCTTGCCATCGCCATCACCGCGTTCATTCTCTACGCCCGCCGGTATGCGATACCACTGTCTATAACCAAGCTGAGATCAGCGCTGAAAAGCATCAATTGGAAAGGCAGGATGCAGATCCTGCAACGTCGTCCGACCCTGATCATCGACGGAGCGCACAACGTGCAGGGCGTGACAAGTTTGATACAGAGTTTGATCCAGCGGTATCCCCGCCGCAAGTTCGTAATGATCATCTCCATCCTGGCGGATAAGGACTATAAAACGATGATCCGCCTCCTCTGCCAGCACGCCAAAGCGGTTTATATTGCCCAGAACGGCTCTGACCGTGCCATTTCCATCGCCGAACAGGTAAAGCAGGCACGCCGTTACCTATCCAATGTCCATTTCGCACCCACCGTAGCCGAAGTATTGTCTCTCGCCCTCCAAAAGTCAAGCCCCCGCGATATCATCATCGGCGGGGGCTCGCTATATACAGTCGGTGAAATACTGGAGTGCTATAACAATTCGGTCTGATCCTGTGGCGGCGGCGGATAGCAGCTGTTTGGCACTTCTGGTTTGCCTTTCATAAGGAATACGGCGACCGGCACAACGATACCGCTACGAGATTCAGCCAAAGACCCATCCCGACAACTCCCAGATATAAAGACACCGGAAATGGAATATGCGAAGTAATAACGCTTTTTCCTTGACATATAAGATAAGGGAAAATGATTGAGTTACAATGGGTGGATGGTCTATGGATTCACCGACCGGTAGCGTATAAATGTTGATGATATAGAGGAGAACCGATGTCTTTTTGGGATTTTTTCGGAATGATGGCGAATGATATAGCCATCGACTTGGGAACGGCTAATACTTTGGTTTACAAAAAACATGGCGGGATCGTTATCGACGAACCCTCAGTGGTTGCGGTCTCGACCGACAATAAAAAGATCATCGCCATCGGCAGCCAGGCAAAGATGATGCTGGGCAAGAATCCCGATGAGGTGCGCGTGATCAAACCCCTTAAAGATGGAGTGATCGCCGATTTTCAAGTAACGGAACTGATGTTGCGCAACCTGATCATGCGGGCGCAAAAAAAGCGTCTGTTGGTGAGACCGCGGGTCATCGTTTGCGTTCCCTCCGGGATCACGGAAGTAGAAAAACGGGCAGTGCGTGATAGCGCTTTGCATGCCGGAGCGCGTGAAGTATATCTGATCAGCGAACCGGTGGCGGCTGCGATCGGTGCTGATCTGCCGATCGATCAGGCATGCGGAAACATGGTGATGGATATCGGCGGCGGCACAAGTGAGATCGCCGTCATCTCCCTCTCTCATATCGTGGTTCACAATTCCATCCGCATCGGCGGTGACAAAATGGATACCGATATCATAAATTACCTGCGCAAGAAAAATAACCTCTTCGTGGGCTTGCAAACCGCCGAGAAAATCAAGATGGAGATCGGCAGCGCGTTTCAACTAAAGCAGGAACTTGCGATGGACGTCCGCGGCAGGGATATTGTTACGGGCTATCCCGTCACCATCAAAATCACCTCCGAAGAGATCCGCGAAGCGATCAGCGAAACCGTAAGCTCCATGATCGATGCCATCAAACGGCTCTTTGAACGGACGGCACCGGAACTTGCCGCCGATATCGCCGAACGCGGGATTTTCCTTACCGGCGGCGGTGCCCTGCTCAAAGGCCTGGATGACAGAATCCGGAAAACTGTCGATTTGCCGGTTCTGGTCGTGCCTGATCCTCTGGAATGCGTGGTAAAAGGAGCGGGCAAGGTCTTGGATGACATTGACCGCTACCGTGAAGTATTGATCAAACGTATCGAAGATTGATCCGATCCGCAATGGAATCCGCAATAACAGGAGATAAGAGGTGCTTAAGCGTTACCTGGTGCCGGTTGTCTTTGTCCTGTTCGCGGTATTGATGCTGCTGGGAACCAGTGAGAGCCGTCAGCGCAAAGCGGCTTGGTTTGGCAGAACCATACTGATCCCCTATGTGGGATCGGTGCGATCGATCCAATCGGCACGCTCGCTAAAAGCGGAAGTAATGACTCTGCAAAGCGAGATCACGCGGCATCAATTGCACAGTTTGGAATTGACCAATCGGCTCAAGGAATATACCGAAGCGCGGTCGATCAGTTTTGCGCGCGAAAAATCCAGATTCGTCCTGGCGGAATTAATCGGTTATGCGGGGGCTTTTCACGAGCGTAACCTGATCATCAGCAAAGGCAAAGGCAGCCGGATAAAGGCAAATGATCCGGTGATCTCGCCACATGGGATCATCGGAAAGATCGTTCTTGTATCCGATACCTACTCCATCGTCCTGCCCCTGAATAATCCCCAGTTCCAACTCCCTGTGATGGATAAGGCGACCAGCGTGCAGGGCATTCTCCAATCGGATATCAGTGGCAATGTCCATATGAATCTGATACGCTTGGGATCACAGATCAGCGTCGGCGATACGATCGTCACTTCCAATCTCTCCAGACTATTTCCCAAAGGTTATCCGGTCGGCAGGATCAAACGGATCCAGGAATCACAGGACAATCTCTTTATTAGCGCAGAGATCACGCCCTTTGCCCAGATCGAAAACCTGGAGCACGTCTTTGTCCTCGACCGCAAGGAGGAGGAGTATCGGCCATGAGGAACGGATGTTTGGCTTGACTTTCTGGATCACGGTGCAGGGCTTACTCTTTTTGTATCTGCAGATCCTGTTGCTGCCGGGGATAGCGGTATGGAACGTGACGCCGAATTTGCTTTTGCCCTGGGTGATCTACACGATATGGAAGAAACCATTCATAAATGGGCTATCGGTCGCTTTTGCGATCGGACTGATGTTTGACGTGATGGCACCGGAGACCTTTGGGCTGCATGCGCTGATGTTTGTCCTGACCGGTATCCTGATCGACTTTTTGAGACAACCATTTGAAGCGGATAGTTTTGTCGCCATCGTCATCGCCATCATCGCGGCAAATCTGGTCTATGCGACGTTGAATATATTCGCTTTGGGTTTGCTTAATGGCTTTGACTGGGCATTGTTGGGGGTGGGTGCGATCGGTATGGTTTACAATCTGGTGTTTAGTTTTATCGTATTCTGGGCGATGCAGTTTTTGTCCAAACTCCGGGTGGTGATCGCACATGATTGACATGACTCCGGTCAAACTCTTCCGGATCGTTCCTGCAGTCTTTTTTATCACCTTGTTTGTTGCCCTTTTCCGGCTCCAAGTGGTGCAGGGCAAGTATTACCAGAAGATAGCGGAGAGCAATTTTGTCCGCCTGCGACGGCTGACCGCCACCCGCGGCGAGATCTATGACCATAAATATCGTCCGATCGTGACTAACATCCCATCCCACAACCTCTACCTTACCTCGGGAAAGATCGGCAATCTGCCGGCCTTGGCAGCGTTCTTACACCGTTACTTTGAGATCTCGGAAAGCGATCTGCGCAGCATGGTGGATCGCAATCGCTTTCGAACTTACGAAGAGATCCTGGTTAGCGAGAATATTCCCTATGAGATGGTATTGGCGATCTCGGAGGATTTGAACTACTATCCCGAGCTCAGTTTCCGCATCGGTTCCACGCGGCATTACCACTATTCCAATCACTTCACCGGTTACGTAGGCAGGATCAATGAATCCGAATTTAAGACCTACCGGCATGAGGGCTATTCGCTGAATAGCCATATTGGCAAGACGGGGTTGGAACGCTATTATGAAGTTCTTTTAAGCGGAAGCGACGGCAGAGAGATCGTGCAAGTGGATGCGCTGGGCAGAAGTTTGAATCTCTTCCGGATGGAAGGCATGATCCCACCGGTCAATGGCATGAATATAATCCTAACCATTGACAACGACCTGCAAACCTATGCTTCGGAGATATTCCCCGCTGACCGCCGGGGAGCGATCGTGGTCATGGATGCCAGGAGCGGAGGGGTTCTAGCGTATGTCAGCCATCCCAAGTATGACCCCAATCTCTTTATGCAACGACTGAGTGCTGAGGACTGGAGCGCGCTTGTTGACAATCCCGCCAAGCCGATGATGGATCGGGTGATCCATGCCGCCTATCAGCCGGGATCGGTATTCAAGCCCATTACCGGTTCGCTGGGATTTCACAAGGGAATCAGCGATCCCAATACTCGTTTTTCCCCCTGTATCGGTGGCTTGCAGATAGGTAACCGGTTCTTCCGTTGCTGGTATGCTGCCGGGCATGGTTCGGTCGCCTTTGTTGATGCGATCAAGGTGTCATGTAACGTGCATTTCTACGACCTGTCCATGAAACTTGATCTGGACGATTTTCATGATTGGACACTGAAGAACCATCTGGCAGTGGAAACAGGGATCGATCTGCCCAATGAACGGCGTGGATTTTTCCCCACTGTGGAGTGGTATCGTAATACATTTGGCAGAAACGTATCCATCACCGGTCACAAGGTCAATCTCTCCATCGGTCAGGCAGAAGTCCTGACCACGCCATTGCAGATATGTGCCTTTTATGCTGCAATTGCCAATAATGGAACCTGGCTCCAACCCCACCTTCTGAAGAGCACCCTCGGTAGAGGACGTTTGACCAAGGATCAAATCGACCCCATCAAAAGATACAAACTTCCCATCTCACCGCAAACGATGCGTCTGATCCATGAGGGAATGTATGCTGTAAGCAATTCTCCAGGAGGAACCGCCACCCGCATCCAGGTGTCAGGTGCCAGAGTATTCAGTAAAACGGGTTCCGCCGAAAATCCAATGGGAAAACTCACTCATGCCTGGTATGCTGGTTATATCGTGACCGACCAGCCAGAAATCGTGGTAACGGTCTTTATGGAAAATGCCGGTGGTGGCGGTTCGGTCTCTGCTCCCGTTGCCAATCAAATATTCAATTACTACATGGGCAATTACGATGTCATTAAGGCACCTGTGGTCATCCCGCAACACCTTCGCCAGCCGGATGACGTGAATGGCATGGAGGATGATCCCTCGCCGGCGATCATCGAGCCCCGTACACCTATGCCATCCTCCGAGACCATCACCAATGGTTAACCGCAAGAAATTTGATTTTGTCCTTGCCACATTGTTGTTACTGCTGATCCTGTGCGGTTCCATTGCTATCTTTACGGCGTCCACCAACAAACTTGGGGATCAAATCACCACAATGAACTATTGGTGGAAACATCTGATCTTTACGGGTCTTCTGATCGGATTGCTCATACTCTTGCTCAAGGTTCCTTTGCCGATTTTCGAGGCACTGGTATTACCGCTTTATCTGTTGAATCTGGTTGCTTTGGTGCTGGTTCTGTTCACGCCTCCGATCAATAATTCCCACCGGTGGTTCGTGTTTTATGGCTTTAGTTATCAACCATCGGAAAGCGCAAAACTCTTGACAATATTGATGGCATCCAGAATGCTTGCCAAGGAACACCTGAGCGACTTCAGGCAGTTGATTTATGCCTTGGGAATCGTGCTGGTGCCGGTCTTGCTGATTATCGTGGAACCGGATTTTGGCACGACTCTGGTATTTTTTGCCAGTTTGCTTGCCATGTATGTCGCTGCCGGTCTGCCGTTGTTTTATGTGCTTTTGATCATCAGTCCGGTGATCAGCATATTGACCTCGGTGTATTGGCTGGTTCTGGTCATCTGGATCATCTTGCTGATCTATGTGCTGATGCGAGCCCGCCTAACGTGGGTGGCGATCACGGTGGCTGTGATCATCAATGTGTTCATCAGTATGATCATGCCGGTCGTCTGGAACAGCATGAAACATTACCAGCAGAACCGGATATTGACTTTTATCGATCCGATGCGGGATCCTTTGGGCGCCGGATATCAGATCATCCAGTCCAAGATCGCCGTCGGGTCGGGAGCGATAACCGGCAAGGGCTGGTTGGAAGGAACGCAAAAGAATATGAATTTTTTGCCTGAGCATCATACGGATTTTATTTTCTCCGTGATCGGCGAAGAATTTGGTTTCTTTGGCAGCATGCTGGTATTGCTCTTGTTTTTCCTGTTCTTCTGGCGTATATCCATAGCGATAGGAGAATTCAAGGTGCGGGAAAGGAAGATCGTTGCCAGCGGCATATTTGCCTGGCTGATAACTCAGACCTTTATCAATACGGGTATGAATATCGGATTGGTGCCCGCAACCGGCATACCGTTGCCATTTATCAGCTACGGGGGCTCCAGTTTGTTGATCAACGGTCTGGCCGTCGGCGTCATCCTTAAGTATTTGAATGAGAGAGGATTCATGAAATGAAACGATTTTTACTATGGTTTGCTGCAATTCTTACGTTGCTGCTGTCATCTTGTTTTCTGGGTTCGTCCCTGCTATTTCTTGAGTCCGATGCCGTAGGTAAACCCAATCTGGTCGCCAACTCTGATTTTGAGAGCAAGACCAAGCAAAACAACCAGTTACCTCCTGGGTGGATATTGAATCCCAGCGGCTTGTTACTCAGGGAGACAATTGTCTGTGATCCAACCGTCTTTGCATCAGGCACACAATCCCTGAAGGTGGTCAATACCCAGCGCAGATTGATCCTGCTCTCGGAGCCTTTCCGGATCGATCCCTGGAATGGCTACTATATCCGGGCGTCGGTCAAGACCGCCAATCCACGAGGTGCGGAGATCATTCTCAGGATCCAGACCTATGCGGCGGACGGCACCATCACCAATAACTTCCGCACCAGGATAAAAAGCGATAGCGATTGGAAACGAGGAAGCATCAGCGCCGGATTTATCAAGAAAAAGTCCACTTTTGCCCGCGTCCTGGTCGTTATACCGCCCACGGAAGAATATCCCATCTGGATCGATGATGTAGGTTGTTTCTCGGTGCATCGTTTTACTCTCGACTAATATGCGTGTGGTGCTGCAAAGGGTCAGCAGCGGATCAGTTACGATCGATGGACAGGTTTATGGCTGCATCGGAAAAGGATTGGTGATCCTGGTGGGTTTTGGTCATGGCGATGATGCCGATACCGTTCACAAGATGTGTCGCAAGATACTCCAATTGCGTATCTTTGATGATGAGGACGGTAAAATGAACCGGCCGGTGACCGATATCGCCGGGGAACTCCTTATCATTTCGCAGTTTACTCTCTACGCCGATTGCCGGCGCGGGAACCGTCCTGACTTTATCCAGGCGATGCCACCCCAGGCAGCGGAGGCATTGTATAATGTTTTCGTTAAAGTAATGCGGGGCTCCGGACTACGAATCCAAACCGGCAAATTTGCTGCATCCATGCAGGTTGCCTTGGTCAATGACGGTCCGGTGAGCATCATCCTTGATTCCGGTATCAAATCGGAACAAATACTGCATTTGCATAATTAAGAGATTTTCTTGCAAGCGGATGCTTTTCCGCAAGTTGTTAATATCATGAGGTTTCAGATGTATAAGAGAATGATCGTCTTTGTCATGAGTATGTTGATGCTGACCGGTTTAGTTGCTGCACCGGTGACGGCATTACCGCTAAAATTCAATCAACCCGATGGCAGCCCCATCGAGATCTATGCCAGTGGTGACGAGTTTCACAACTGGCTGCATGATTCTGACGGATATACCATAGTCAGATCCGAGCCGGATGGCTGGTATGTGTATGCCTTGCCGGACGGTGAAGGCGTAGCGCCATCTGCCTATCGCGTGGGTGTAGATCTGCCTCATGCCCGGGGCTTGCAACCGGGGATCAATCTCAGCCAGCGCGCCATCGAAGCCAAATATGATTTTTACAGTGACATCCGCACTTATGACAATGCGCGGGCGCCTTCCACCGGTCAGTTTAACAATATCGTCGCTTTCATCCGTTTTGCCGACGACCCGCCCTTTGCCGATCCGATCGGGTTTTATGACGATATGTTTAACAACGACGATTTGAATGCCAATTCCATGAAGAACTACTTCACCAATGTATCCTACAATCAACTCAATATCGATTCCTTCTTTTACCCGCAACCTAATGGCACTGTCGTCGTTGCCTACATCGATAGCCAACCACGTAATTATTACCGACCCCTGTCTGCCTCCAATCCCATCGGATATGACGTAAATGACTCTGAAGAACGACGCTATCGGGAACACACGCTTTTGGCCAATTGTGTTGCCCACATTGCTCCGATGATACCCACGGATCTTGTGATCGATAGCGATAACGATGGATTAGTGGACAACGTCTGCTTTATCATCCAAGGACAGCCAGATGGCTGGGCTGAATTGCTCTGGCCTCACCGCTGGGTCTTATACAGCGTGTCCGCATACATCGGAAGTGCCCGCGTCTGGGACTTCAATTTCCAGTTGGAATCGTTTCTATACAGTTCGGCCGCCAGCGTACTGGCGCACGAGATGTTCCATTCTCTCAGCGCACCGGATCTTTATCGCTACTACAATAATACGATCAATCCCATCGGGGTCTGGGATTTGATGGCGAGCAATACCAATCCGCCTCAACAGACAAACGCCTGGATGAAATTCCGCTACGGCAATTGGCTGCCCACACCACCAATGATCACCCAATCCGGAACCTATACGCTACATCCTTTGGCGTCATCCGCAACCAATAACGCCTATCGCATCTCTTCCTGGCGCAGTTTTGAATCATACGTGATTGAATACCGGAAACCGCATGGGATCTATGACACCACTTTGCCTGGTTCCGGCCTGCTGGTTTATCGTCTGGACACACGTCAAAACGGTAACGCTCAGGGACCTCCTGACGAGATGTATGCCTATCGTCGGGGAGGCGTCAATACCACCACCAATGGCATTATCTCCCAGGCATTTTTCTCGGAGCAAAGCGGACGGCGCGAGATAAGCGAATCCACCACCCCCAATGGTTTTACCGGCAACAACCTCCCCGGAGGACTGGATATCTACGATATCGGTTTTGCCGGAGATACGATCACTTTCAAGGTGGCCATCTCCGATGTCCAGGTCACGTCTCCCCGCCAGGGCAACGTCTGGTTTACCGGATTGATGAAGAACATCACCTGGAAAGCCCGATCATCAACCGGTAACGTCAGGATCGAATTCTCGGTGGATAACGGCGTCACTTGGCAGATCATTACCAACAGCGCACCCAACAATGGAACCTATGTCTGGAGTGTGCCCTATTATACTTCAGATCAATGCTTTGTCCGCATCACGCTACTTTCAAACAACCAAAGCGACACCAATAATTATACCTTCACCATTATCGGTGAGATCAATGCTCCGATCGCCATTTATCCCGAAAATGGCGCGGCGAACGTTCCCAATAATCCCACATTCCAGTGGAGCACAGTGCCCGGCGCCACCACCTATAACTTCCAGCTTTCCACGTCAGCGGCTTTTGACAATTTCGTTGTCAATCAGTTAAATCTCAACGGCACCACATTCACCGCATCCTGGCTGGAGCCATACACCACTTATTACTGGCGGGTGCAAGCCAACAGCGAGATCGGACCCAGCGAATTTTGCACCATCCGCAGCTTTACCACCGGACCGATCACCGTCCTGCCCGGCATTCCAACCCTCGTCCAACCAGCCCAGGCAGCCGCCAATCAATACCTCAATCCCGTCCTGGTATGGCTTCCCGGCACTTATGCCGATACATATCACGTCCAACTTTCCTCCAATGTCCACTTCGCCAGCGATGTCATAGAGTATATGGATGTGCCGGTGACCACGTTCCGAGTGACCGATCTGCTCCAAGCCCATACCCAATACTACTGGCGAGTCCGCTCCTCCAATTATGCGGGATTCAGTTTCTTTTCCGTGATCCGTCGCTTTACTACAGGTAATGCCGTGAGCATCGAAAACAGTGATTCCGGTACCCCCGTCACGCGCCTTATGGGCAATTATCCCAATCCCTTCAATCCTTCCACCACCATCGCCTTTGATGTAGCCAAACTCAGCGAACCCATCACGCTAAGCATCTACAACACCAAAGGACAGACCATCCGCAACCTTTTCTCCGGCCATCCCCTGCGGCATAACATGTCCTTGGTCTGGGACGGGAAGGATGATAATGGAATAGGCGTCTCCTCCGGGATCTATTTCTATCGGCTGCACAGCCCCAGTTTTGATCAGACCCGCAAGATGGTCCTGATCAAGTAGGATCACGATTTGGGCGAATAACATGTTTCTTGGCGGAACTAAACATAGTTCCGCTTTTTTGTGCGTCCGAGGACCGTAGTCCTCCGCTGCCGTTGCGGTGCTTTCCTGAGCTCCGACATTCTCGTTACCCGATTTTCGGTTCCCGGTTTTATCCGGAAGATCGGAAATCTCAGCAACCCACGGTATCGATATGCTATGTTACGATCGGAAGCGGGAGATCCGCTTTTTTGCTCCGGAAGGTTCATACCCGTCTGTAGATCGTCGAATAATTCAGAGGATTGATTTGACTATCCTCCTTGCTTGATAACCTTAGTATAACCTTAGTATAACCTTACGACCGTAAGGTTATACTAAGGTTATGAAGCAGGGAGGACTAAGGAGAAAGCACCATTCCGCATAAATCTTAACCCTCTTTGGGCGATTGAATAATTCTAAGCGGTAGATTTTATGGTTGTGTCCAAACAATCCGTCGGATATAATCCGTTGATTTACGGCCGGCGCTGGAGTGAGAGACGATATTACTATCTCACGTTCTCGATGGATAAAGATCCCAATGGCGCTGGACATGTTGGGATCACCGGATAATGAGGCAAGAATTATCTACATATACCTTTTGTCCATATCCGAGTGCTACGGTCTTTGAAATCGTGAGAAAGCAGATCATCTGCCTCCCTGACATCCGACAGCGATAGAACGACACGGGATCTTGCCTGACAGAAGGCATATATGTAGCTGTGGAGTCAAGCGCTCTGAGTTATTCAATTGCCTTACCCAATTATATTCACTGCTCCTGCCTTCCTTTTATATTTTTTAGCAGTCGCCCGCTTCGTCTGCTAAAAATTTTTTTGCTTTTTCCCGCGTCCGCGTTATTATAATGGTGGAAATACATTTACCATAGGAGGTAAGACCAATGAAACTCGTACCTTATCGCAAGACCAACGACCTGAAACCGATGAGCAACATGCTCAGCATGTTTGACGAGTTCTTCAACCGTTATTTCAACGACGAGGAGACCCCGGGCGACAACTATCGTGCGATGGCTCTGGACATTGTGGAGCATGACAAGGAATTTGAGATCATGGCGAATCTGCCTGGATTCAAGAAGGAGCACGTCAGGATCTCGGTCCACGACAACCAACTGATGATCGAAGCCGACGTCGAGGAGAAGAAGGAAGAGCAAAAAAGCACGGTTTACCGCTGTGAGCGTTACAGCGGCAATTACCGCCGCAACCTGCTGCTGCCGGAGAATGCCGAACCCGGCAAGATCACTGCAAAGATGGAAGACGGCGTTCTCAGGGTAGTGATCCCGAAGAAAGAGCCCAGTCCCAAGAAAGATATCGAGATCAACTAAGAACTCCCGAAAACAGGCATTCAGGATCCGGAGCGGAAGAGAGATCTTTCGCTCCGATTTTTCTTGACTTATCTCCCACGGGGAAAAATTTAAGGCCATAATCTGTAAGGAGAACTACAATGGCAGTTAAGATTGACAAAGATGCCTGCATCGGCTGCACGGCCTGCGTCGGTGCCTGTCCGGTGGACGCACTATCCATGCAGGATGACAAAGCGGTCTGTGACGATGATAAGTGCGTAGATTGCGGCGCGTGCATTTCGGAATGTCCCACTGGCGCTATAACAGCGTAAGCGACCAGAGAACAGGCAACCCTCCCGGTAGCCGAACAAACCAGCGATGGAATCAAAACAGACGATATGTCTGATGTTGTGTCTTTTGCCTCCCGAGGCATCAGAGACCCTTGGCTTGGGAGGCAAAACGCACTTGGTAGTCCATGTGAAACGATGATCCCGGCGGAACCGTCAAGTGAATCAGTCCCGTCACCGATGTCTTTGCTTAACCGCTATACCGGCAAGGAACTTATGAAATTACGGCGGATCGTTTTGGCAGCATTCTGTTTGATGGTTGCGGGATTGCCGGCGATTGAGGTCTTTGGCAACCAGAATGGGATCTGGTCGCCGGATGATAATCCCTATCAAGTGATCGGCGATGTGACAGTTCCGGCCGGGATGACGCTGCAACTTCTGCCGGGAGTGATCGTTGAGGTGATGGGCAACTATCGGGTCACGGCACAGGGAACACTCCAGGCACAGGGCACCGAGACCGACAGTATCTATTTTCGTAACGGACAAAGCAATCCGAATGCGCTATGGAAAGGCATCCGCCTGGAAAATACCGTCCTGACCAGTCATTTTTCTCACTGCTATATCGAAAATGGCGAATTTGGCATCAATTCTATCAATTCGCCCACGATAATCACTCGCTGCCACTTTAACCGCAACAAAAAAGGCATCCAGCCCTACGGCATCGGCTCCGCGCAACCGGCATCCGTCCAGATTACATTCTGCAAGATCGAGTTCAGTCGGGAGAATGGGATCTTTATCGCCCAGAATAGTAATACCATGATAAGTTACTGCGATATAAGCAACAACGGCGTGGCGTCAAGCTTTCGTGCTGCGATCCAGCTATCTAATCAATCCGCTGGCGGCAGTAATAGCCCCACTATCTCGCATAATCATATTCACCATAACCGTTGGCAGGGGATCACGGCCTGGGATATGACGGGCACTAATGCCATCAATCCGATGATCCATAACAACCTGATCGAGTATAACTTCACAGGCATCTACCTGCTCAACGCCTCGGGCTATATCCATAACAACACTATCAGGAATAACTTCATTGCCGGCAATATGGACAGCGGGGCAGGGGTGATGGTGAGTGGAATTACTTCACAGCCCTATTTTGAGATGAATGTCATCAACGGAAATTACACGGGATTTTATATAACCAATAATGCCCGTCCCTGCCTTGGCGACCTTTCCATCTATCATACTTGGGCACAAGGCGAGAATATCATCCGCAATAACGTGGATGCCCTGGGGGAGTTACACTCGATCTATTGCGCACAATACCCCAATAACACCACCATTATCAAGGCGGAAAACAATTGGTGGGACTTTGACGATGAGGCGGGCATCCGATCCACGCTCAATGATTCTCACGTCAATCCGGCGCTGCCGACGGTGGATTTTATCCCTTTTCTGATCGATCAGGATCCTGGTATCATCTCCGGAACCGTGCATTATGACAATTCCATGCCGGTGGCCGATCCCCGCTTGCAGATCGTCTCGCAGGCCAATGGACAGATCCTGGCGGAATACGATATCGTGCTGAATAGCCCGCTGTCTTTGGGCATTGACGTTCCCGACGCCGTCTATATCGTGGCCAAAGCCGCCGTCAGCGGCGGAAACCGTTTTTTGTATGGAGCGTTGGGCGGAATTGACGACCCGCTGGCAGTGAGCATAGCACCGGGAGAAACGCTGGATATCAGCGTCGAACTGACCCATCAAACGCCCTGGCGTTACGAATGGATCAAAGAATCTGTAACTGAAGGCGGGATCCATTATCATCGGGTTCATTTCGGATTTTTCGTCTATGGCGGCGATTATATCAACTGGCTTTCCCGCAACGGAGATAACATCCTCTTCTTGAAACATACCAGACCGGATACGCCGGCGGATCATACCTGGCTATTGCCCTCGGATAACGTCTGGCTCAAAGTGGCTGACCTCGAGGATGGAAATTGGTGGAATAGATTGGAGATCACCGATGCCGCAGGCACGATCATGACCAGCAGATTTACCTATCGCCGAGCAAATGGACAGATCCCAAACGGCAACGACATCCAGCATCTCGAGGGACACCTCCTTTGGCAAAGGGATTTTGGCGGCAATTTTATCTCGCAGGAGGTCTGGCTGCAGAATGGCGAGACCATCAACCGCCGCTATTTCTACCAGAATAATCTCGTATCCTCCGCCTATGAACGCATGGCCCAAGGCATCCAGCCCGATAATACCATCTATCCATTGGTCACACAAAACCTCTGGCGGCACTATCCATTGGCGCTGGAACCCCGACCCACCGATCTGGTTTACCGCTTGGATACTACCGATCCCCTGATCACCGGCGTGGCGTTGATGTGGCAGGCACCGGCATTGGGAAGCGGGAACTGGACGGCATATCACGTTTATGCCAATGATATATTGATCGGAACAACGCCGCTAAGCCAGCCATGGTTCTATCATGATGATGCACCGGTGGGTAGCATCCCCGTCCTGGAGTATAGGGTCTGCGCCTTCGATTCGGTCGTGGAATCCGAACCGAGCAACACAATCACTTTTTTCGCCAACGACAGCGTATCCGATGTCAGCCCCGCCGCTCGGATCAGTATATTTCCCAATCCCTTCCGCCTCGGCGGAGGACAGCTCTTGACGATCAAAGCGGCATATCCCCAATCCTCCAATGTGGAGATCGGGATATACAACCTGCGAGGACAATTGATTCGCCGCCAGACATTCATGCATCAAAAACAGATCAACTTCGGCTGGGATGGCAAAGACGATAACGGCTCTCTCTGTGGAAGTGGTATCTACTTTGTCCGGATCAGTCCTGATGGCGCTCTGGTTCAGATCAAGCGATTCATGCTGATCAGGTAGCCCGATCATTGTAGGAGATTGTTATGCATAAGATCTTATTGGTTGATGACGACCGGGTTTTTCTGGAGACGATGCGGGAGTTGTTTACCCAGTATCAATGTCCGATCGAGACCGCCGTTGATTGTGATCAGGCGATCAATATTCTGTCCAAAGGGATCATCAACGTCCTGATCACCGATATCCTGATCCCCGGACAAGATGGACTGGCACTGATCAGCAAAGTGAGAATACTCTATCCTCAGGTCAAAATAGTCGCCATCTCCGGCGGGGGAAAGATCGATAAAAAGACCTATCTGCGGTTGGCAAAGGAATTGCGTGCCGATGCCGTGCTTGAAAAACCATTTGTCTGGGACGAGTTGAAAGCCATACTGGATGGATTGAATGCCTGATATCCGGCAAAGATCGGTATGAGACGGACTGGGATCATTGTTCTATTGGCGCTTGTGGTCTGCATTGCGTGGGCTGAGGATGTCAAATCTCCACGCCAGGCGATGATCTATTCACTGGTTCTGCCTGGCGGAGGACAATACTACAACGGGCAATATATTAAAAGCGGTGTCGTCATTGGCGCTCAGATATATCTTGGGGGATCGGCGTTCTATCATCACACAAAGCGCAAAGATCACTTTGATAAGGCAATGGCATCCGAGGGAGCGCTACGGACCTATCATCTCAATAAACGCAGGGATTATGCCGACAAACTGCGTAATGACTTCTGGTGGATGGGGATCGTATCCTTTCTGTCCATTGCCGATGCAATGGTGGATGCGCATCTCAGTAATTACGAAGCGCAGCGTCGTAGGGTGTATCTCAAGTTTGAGGATCAAACGATTATCGGGGAGATCCGGTTTTGAGGCTGCGGGCGTTTCATACGTCAGAGGTTAATTCTCCTTACCGTCACGCAAAATCTCACATGTCAGTTAGATTGGGACGGGTGCGCAAACCTGAATCACGGAGGTATCCTGTACCAAGGATCTTGTTATTCTTTATCGCCTTAGTCATACTGGCTCCATGCCTGTCCTGCACCTACAACAAAAACCAGATCGAAGTGGAAATCTTTGATCTGATCAATCAACAGCGAGCAGAACATAATCTGCCGCCGCTGAGGAACCTAAAGGAATTGGATGAACTAGCACTTTTTCATAGCCGGAATATGCTCAAGCATGATTTCTTTGCGCATCGGGATCAAGATGGCAGGGAAGTGGCAGACCGGATGGATGAATTATACCCCGCCCTTATCTATTCCAGTATCGGCGAAAATATTGCCAAGCAGAGCGGCGCTTTCGATGCCAATGTCGCTCAAACTTTTGTTCAAGGATGGATGAATTCTCCCGGTCACCGCGCCAATATCCTGAGTGAGGACTATACTCATGCCGGAATAGGTATCGCATTTGATAACCAGGTCATATATGCCACGCAAAACTTTGCCAAACCGATTGTCAGATTGTTGACCACCATTCCACATCGAGTCCGTGAAAGCGCAGCCTTCACCCTTGATCTGCAATACTTGTACGATATCAGAAGAAGTGCATTCAACGCCTACCTGATCTATCCCGATCCGGAAAAGCCCTTCTTTATCAGCGAGAATGTCTTCGTCAAGGGTTTTGAACCAGTCCAGGTGGAATGGAAAGAGGGGAATACGTTTCGGGTAACGCTTAATTTTAACGCCGGGGCAGGCACTTACCGGTTGAGTTTTGGTGACAGCAAGTCATTCTCCCAGACCGGCTACTTCATCTCGGTCAATTAGGGCGATACGATCGCTTGCCTTGATATGACCGTTCAGCCGGAGGTGCGTCTTCTGATCAGTTTGCGCAGGTCTGAGACGTGAAATGGCTTGACTATTACCTCATCAAATCCCACGTTCTTGAGATCGGTCTCGATGGAAGGTGCGACAAATTCACAGGCAAGGATCAGGATCACTCTGCGGCACAGGACTTTGATCTCATTGACCACGGTCTGGAGGTATTCCCTGTTTAGAATGTCAATATCAAGGATAAAGCAATCATAAGGGCGGTTTTCTTCCAGAGCCGTTTTGAACCACTCCAGTGTTTCCACCAAACTGGCAGACACATCCACCGAAGTATCCTTAACGCTTAATACCTTTTTGAACAGGTTTTGAAGAGAGGGCTCGCTCTCGAAGACGAGAATTCTTTTACTCCTGTTTTCGGCGAGACCGGTTTCATCATCCTGTGAATAAGCGATCTCATCTGCTGCCTGAAAATAGATCTTTGCGGTAGTTCCTACACCCGGTTCCGAGGTTATGGTGATATAACCGCCATGCTTTTGCAGCAAGGCAAAGGCAGAGGTCAAGCCCAATCCCGTGCCGGTGTTTTTGGTGGTGACATAAGGGTCGAATATCTTGGGCAGAATGGCGGGATCGATGCCTTCGCCGTCATCGGTGATGCTAAGCAGGACATAGCTTCCGGGGCTCAGAGGCAGGGGGCTGCCAAAATCCAATGAGATATTTTCCGCTGTTACCTGGAGGTGTCCATTGGTGCTCATTGCCTGTCGGGCATTGATGATGACATTGGAGATGATCTGGTTATACACGCCGGGTGCCATATTCACCTTCCAGGTGGAGGAAGGGATATCTTTGGTTACTTTTATTCTTGACCCCTGTAGGAGAAAACCCAGCGTATCATCCGTCAGATTGACGATCGAGGAGATCTTCCTTTCGGGGCTTCCGCCTTTGGCGTAGACCAATAGTTGTTTGGTAATATCTCTGCCTTTCTCAGTCGAGATCTCGGCTGAGCGCAGTATATCCACCACTTCTGATTGAGCGGGAAGCAATTGTAATGCGAGTGAGATATTGCCCAGGATGGTAGTGAGCAGATTATTAAAGTCATGGGCGATACCGGCAGCCAGCAAACTGACCGCTTCCAATCGTTGCAGTTTGACCTGTTCCTTATCCCGCAGATAGTTTTGGGTCTCGTCGCGGAACACGATGACCGCTCCCGCCATTTTACCATAGATATTGTTGATGCGGGCGGCGCTGTAGCTGATGTAATACTCAAATCCGTTCTTGCTGTGCAGGATGGTCATTTCTTCCCGGCAATAGGTTATATCATATTGGAGATTGGTGATGAAATCCGCTTGTTTGGGCTGGCGGGAATCAATATCAGCGATCTTGAATACATGGTCAAAAGGCATTCCGATGGCGTCTTTCTCGTTCCATCCGGTCATTCTGCAGGCAACGGGATTGATCAGACTGATAATTCCGATGGCATCAGTGGCGATCACAGCATCGCCGATACCATACAGCGTTGCCTTGAGCCGTTCGTGGTCTTCCCTAAAGTGCATCCGTTTCCGGATATAGATGAAAGCAGAGACAAGGATATTGTGGATTGTATCCAGCGAATCTGTGTCCGGCAAGGATAGTTCGCCAGCATATTTATCAAAGCAAAAACTGATCAAACCGATCAATTCATCCTCATCTCGGATGGGCATTATAACCAGATGTCTCAGTCCTTGTGCCTGCATATCACGGTAGAAGGGGGTTTCTTTTAATACAGTGGCACTGGCTTCAGAAGTCAATGCCGCTTTGGGAAAGGTGTCTCCCAGTGTCTTGTTGCTGTCATCAAGGTCAAATACCAATACCTGGTTGCTTTTCAAAAGGGGCATAACATTGGGATAGATTTTGGTATCGATGTTTTGCGGAGCATGCGACTTTGGGGTGCGCTTATCATCTTGGTGCCAAATACAGTGACAATGAAAAGTTTTCTGCGTATTATTATAGAGATGTATCGAAGAGCGGGAAGCCGCCAGGTACTGACCGACATCACCCAGGAGTTCGTTGGTCAATTCCGCACTCATATCCAAGCGAGTACTTATGATCCTGCGTGTTATCTTGCCCAGCATGCTTTCAAACGAGCAGCGTTTGTCCAGACCGTCAAACAACAATCGCATCTGGCTGGTAGTATAGTTAAATGCCCGAGCCAGATCTTGCAATTCGTTTTCCTGTTCCACCACGATGCTAGTCGTCAGGTCTCCGGAGGCGATTGAGGATGCCGCCTGGGTGAGTTTTTGCAGGGGCTCATCGATCTTTTTGATATAGCGTATAGCCAATTCCATCCCCAGTAGCAGTGCTATGATCCCACTGCCGATGATCAGGACGATGACCTGATACAGGTCCCGCAGCAGATCTTTCAAGGGGTGATTGATCACCAAAAACCAGTTCACCGTCTCCAGGTTTTGATAGGTTGCCATTACTTTCTGTCCGGTCAGGCCGGAGGTGTAATGAAACTGACTGGGGCTGTCCACCAGTTCCAGAAATAAATTGCGTTCCGGTTGGATAGATTCGGTCTCGATAGGCGCATTATGCATGATCACGAGGTTTTGCGGACTGATGATAAAGCCAAAACCGGTTCTGCCATAATCAATGGAATTGATGATGTAGTCCAGATAGTTCAGATCGAGATGGGCACACAAGGCGCCATTGATCCTGCCCGATCCGTCCCGCAAGGGATAAGCCACCGGCATTTGGAATTCATCGATCTGTCTTATCCATTCCGGTGTTCCGATAAACTCCTCGCCGTTTTTGGTGACGACCCCAAGATTGATTCTGGATAACTGATACTGATACTGTGGGTCAAACAAACGATTCTGGCCGGCAACGACATTTCCCGCAGCATCAGTGATAAAGATATTGCTGAATGCAGTATAACTCTCCACGGTGGAATTCAAAGCCTTCTGCCGATAACCGCCGGTTTCGTTGACCAGGTCACTGAATTGCGATACAAAGAGCAATTTCACCAGGTGTTCCTGAAACCAATTGTCGATCTTCGAGGCAGTGTAGTTCGTATAATACACCTGCTCGGAACGCAATTGCCGCCACAGGTGCTGACCATAAAAGATCGTTATGACCAGTGTGGAGAAAATTACGCTGAATAAGGCGATCGCCGTGATGTGACGTTTCAGATCACGCTTCAGTGAGTTCTTTCGCTTCATTTATCCCTATTCAGTTTGTCCGTCAATAAGGATTCTTTGAGTGATCAGATCAGTGCGAATCCGGTCGAGCGTCTCTCGTTGTTTCTGGTCAACAACAGGATTGAATTCGGTCAGGTAGGTCGCACCATCGATCAAGCCATAGCGATACATTTTGCCTTCCCAGCGTCCCTGGATAAAGAGTTCGATACCTTTCCGCAACAGCACTTCAGCGTTGATCATTAGGCTGGTCAATACTGCCCTTGGCGCCAGAGATGCCGCATCGTTTACCACTCCGATCGTATATCTGCCTTCCCGTTCCATCATTTTGTGTACCGGAAGTCCGGCGCGGTCGGCATTTACCAAGATCACATCGTAAGCATTCATGATCATATTTTCTGCTGCGCCGGTCGCTTTCAAACTGTCCTCCCAGGTTCCCAGATAATTCACGCTTACCTGCAAATCCGGGCGGATGGATAGTGCTCCTTGCTTAAAGGCATTAAACTCCCGCTTGGTATGTGGAAGTTCTTCTCCGATGATCGCGCCGATCTTGCCGCTTTTGTTCTTCAGGGCTGCCAGGGCTCCGGCGAGATAGTATGCTCCGTTTCGTAAGGAAAGGCAGCCAAAGTTCTTCCCGTTTCCGGGATAAGAGCCAGTGATGGCGAATTTGTATGCCGGGTATTGCAATGCCAGGCCTTCCAGCAGTTCCCTAAATTCTCCACCCCAGCCGATCACAAAGAGCGATTTGTCATTGATAAACTCCCGCAGAATCTTCGTCCCATTTTCAAAAGTGACATTTTCACGATAAACAACATCGATCTTCTTCTCCTTGCCTATCCTTCGCAGCGCCTCAAAACCGACCTGGTTCCAACTCCCATCGTCAATACTGCCAGGGAGCAGCATTAGCACTTTGTAAGGCGAACGTTGAGCGGCTCTGCCCATGTATGTCCCCGAAAAAAAGAACACGTATCCCATGTAAGCGACTATGATCAATGCAATTATCAGTATAATTATTCTTCTCATCGTCCAACTCCTCGTCCTCGCGCCATTGTGATTCCTCACAGACATTATGTCAATATCTTTGTTTGCATCTTATGGCCGCTACGTTGATAAGTTTCTATTGATCAAAACATTGCCGCCTTTAGACAAACAATTGCTTTTTTTATGGCTGGCGCTCATTATCCACTTCAAGGAAACTCACCGGTCAAGAATTGACCCGTTGATCGAGGTTTCACAGATATCCGGTAGGATTGTCCCAATTGCTATATTCTGTCATACGTTACCCGTTTTATGGCGCATAATTGCACTATTATCAGGATGATAAGGTCACTTGGCCATTTATGTTGTCACCCAAAACCCGGAAACTATCAGGAGAGAGTAGCCTCCTCCTTGCTTGATAACCTTAGTATAACCTTAGTATAACCTTACGACCGTAAGGTTATACTAAGGTTATCAAGTAAGGAGGAAGCAGGATGGACGGAATGATGGCAAGCCCCAAGACAGGCGATCCCACGATCTGATCTGTCATCAGATTGCCCGGGTTATGGTGGCATAACTGATTAAAAAGATGAGCATATAGCCGAACCCATCGGGGATCGGGAGCTGCGGAAACACGGATGGAGACCATTTTACATATTGATTTTACCAGGGATTGAGATCGCGAGAAAGCCAGATCATAAGTTTTCCAGCGTCTTTAGTGATTATGATGAGTTTTCCAACATCATCAGATGTAAGGCGGTGGTTTCAACCACCGTTTCTGATCGTGAGGGCATACATATTCCTTCCGTGTCTTTGGACATTTTGAGGACTTCAGTCCGAACGTGAGACATTCTGCCAGCTTTATAATAGAAGGATCCCTGTCCAGCGAGAGGGGATTTCTCCCGGACTAAAAGTCCCTAAAAATAGTCCTGATTCCCTCGCTGGTTGATCCTCGGTGGCGTTCTGAACGGTGACTGGAGTCTCCGCCTAACATCTTGGTGGCGCTGTAAGAACAACGGATCTTATCCGGCAAATAGTCAATATATAACCGTAAGAACAACACCCCAAAATAGTCAACGGTCTCAGACAGGAAAAATCTATTGACAAAAAACTAAGTTATGACATCCAGAAGGAATTCATGTTTTAGGAGATGGAATTGAGCATCCGTAAAAGTTTACAAGAACTGGAACACAATCTATTTCACATACTTAGCCGTCTTGCCGAAGCGGAACTGGACTATCGGGAGATCTGTGCTATCATCGTGGATCACGCCAAACGCCATACTGAGAGCCAGGATGGTTACATTGCCATGATCGATCCTGCGACGCGGGAATTGGTGGTATATTACAAAAGGAGAGCACAGGATGGCAGCGATCCCGTTTATTATCAACCTCGCATAGCTCCTCAGGGCGATGGTTCTTATCCCGGTTTACGTGGATATGCGGTAAATACCGGGGAGGCATTTTATACCAATGATCCGCGATCTCATCCGTCTTACATGGGTTTTCGTCCCGACCATATTCCGGTGCGAAATCTGATCTCTGTGCCGGTGCATCTGGACGGGATAGTGGCAGGGGTGATCACCTTGGGCAATGGCGCTCGCGACTACGAAGATGAAGACATCGACATCCTGCGGCATATCTGCGAGTTTTTTGCCTTGGTGATCAAGCGTTGGCACTGTGAGACCATGATCCGTCAGCAGAGGTCATATCTGCAAGCCCTGATCGATAATTCCGAAGATCAGATCTGGGCAGTGGACAGAGATCTGCGGTTGACCGCATTGAACCGGCAGGCAAAGGCAGAATTTGAGCGCATTGATCAACGGGAGATAGATGTTGGTCACAAGGTATTAAGTGATGTGCCCCCGTATCTTGAGAAGCATTGGGGTCGTTTGTACAAATGCGCCTTCGAGGGTGATGTCTTGCATCTGATCGAGTGTTCCGAATACACGGAATATGACTACCGCAAGTTCTTCATCGCACCGGTTTACACGGAAGGAGTGATCACTGGCGTATCGGTTCATTCGCAAAATATCAGCGAGTATGTTCGCTCGGACAAGACCACCCGTGCCTTGTATAAGCAATTGCAAACAGCGCATAGCATCATCGAGAAAGTAATGAACAATATCCCGGCGATCATCCTGGTAGTGTCACTGAAGACGCACCGTATCTTGTTTATGAACGACTATGCCAAGGGAGTGTATGGAAATGTGGAGGGCGAGATCTGTTATGAGAAGTGCCATGTGGACAAGACGGCGCCTTGTGAGAAATGTCCGGTAAATGCTTTGCTGACATCGGATGTGCCGGTCTTAACCCGACAGATCGAGTTCCCGATCAGCGGTCGCTGGTATCTTACCACCAGTTCACTGATCGACTGGGTCGATGGCAATCAGGCACATTTGCAAATAGCCATCGATATCACGGAACGGATAATTGCGCAGAAGGAACTGGAGCGCACGACCGCCGAATTGAAGGCATTGAATTCTACCAAAGACAAGTTCTTTTCGATCATCGCCCACGATCTCAAGAGTCCTTTTCTCGGCATTTTTGGTTTTGCCGAGATGATCCATCATAGTTGTCGGAACCTCAGTTGGGATGAATTGGAGACATATAGCGAGATCATCGCCAATTCCGCCAAGCATACGCATGACATGTTGCAAAACCTTTTGGTCTGGTCGCAGACGCAGACCGATGGGATCAGATTTGATCCGGCGCTTACTGACATAAACGTGCTCGTCGAAGAATGCGTTGCTTCGCATCAATTGAGCGCTCTTCAGAAGAAGGTCAGATTGGAAACAGCGGTGGAACACTTGCACCAGGTCAATCTGGATGGCAATCTGGTAAGGACTATTCTGAGGAATCTGCTTTCCAATGCCATCAGATATTCTCATCCTCATGGGGTGGTAAAGATCGAAGGAGTGCTTGAGCAGGACGATTTGATCCTTCGTGTTATCGATCAAGGCGAAGGGATGCATCCGGAACAGATGGAAAAACTATTCCAGATCGACCTTCAACTCGGCAGATCCAGCCCGGGGATGGACGATAAGAAAGGAACCGGTCTGGGACTGATCATCTGCCGGGAATTTGTCGCGATGCATCATGGATCGCTCAGCGTAATGAGCAAACCCGGCGCAGGCAGCACCTTCACGGTCAGGATCCCTTTGTCCACCCATCCGCCCGGAGCGGAAAGCGGGATTGTCTAACGCTCCAAGCGGATAAGTTTGCGGGTGAATGTGGCATTGGGGGTGAGAAGCCGCGAGAAATAGATCCCCGGAGGCATGGCGGTGCCTGCTTTATCTCTGCCGTTCCAGATGATCTCATGGTCTCCGGCACCGTGATGAGAATCGGTGAGGGTGATAATGTGTTGTCCGCGGAGGTTGTAGATATCCATTTTAACTCTTTCGGCTTTGGGTAGGTCAAAGCGGATGCGAGTGAGATCGGTGAAGGGGTTGGGGTGGATCGATCTGATGGCGGCAGGCGGAACGATCAGGGCAGGGTCGGAGGCAGATACATCATCGGTGGTCATGGTAAAGTAGACTTTATAATCCTGCATCCCGGGGGCGGTTATGAGCCAGTGAAATTGTGCCACGCCGCTATCACCGACGAGGATATTGAGTTGCAAGGGAATGCTTTCTCCGGCTGACAAGGTGAACGGGCGGGGAATGCTGCCGGGGAAACAACCTCCAGTGCCGGTACAGTAATTGAAATACCAGTTCGGAGGAGCGGAATCGACCACTATCTGCATGATAAATGTCTGGGATTGACCAAGATTAAAGAAATAGACGGGTAATGATTCATAGAGATACACGACGGGCACGGTGATAGATGGATTCCAGTCAAAGGCGGCACGAATATGGATATCCGGCTGGGGTAGCGTGGTGGCTGTTTGCAATATGGTCTGCGACTCGATCTGGATAAAGACCGCCGCCCAAAGATTGGCGACATTCCATGAAGGTTGCAGCGAGAAGGTATGATTAAAACTGACGTTTGTGCCCTGACCGCTGATCGCAAAGGGGGCGGAGGCGAATTGCCGGATAACGCGGGTGACTCCGGCAGCAATATCGTTCTCCACCAATAAATAAACGATATTGGCATTGGTGAGGTTGAGCGTCGGGGAGAGATTGTGCACCGTACCGCTCAATGATCCGGAGGTGAGATTAAATCCCGAAAGGTTTATCTTCAGCGGTGATCCCCAGTAGCGAGATGCTTTGAGGGCATTGAGATAAGCAGCGCCGTCGATGACGTTGTCTCCCCCGCCAATGACCTTTACTCTACCATTGAAGACCATCACCGGCGTGCTGAAGATATCATAATAGCCAAAGCGGTCTTCCACTCCGGGATAACTGAGATCCCCGCCTTGGATGTAATGGCGGGCGCTGACAAATTCGCCATTATGTAATTGGTCGTGGACAACCGTTATGCCGGCAAGGGCATCCACACAGGTTGGGCAGCCCAGCGAGGTAAAATGTTCGGCGATATTGGTAAGGGGATAGAAATAAGGGTCGGCGGCAAGCGAAAGGATCGCCGTCGATAAAGCTAGCATGATGATGTATTTCATCGTTTACTCCTGAATCAGAATCGGGTGGTGAGTTCTGCTTTTATGCCTTTGAAGGGCGCCACAAAGCGACAGATGCCCGTGCGGCATACCTTTCCGCCGGCTTCTTCGCCGGCTAAGACGCTGACCTCGCTGTGGTCATAGATGCGGTATTTGACTTCAATCTTTGCCTTGTAACGGGCATCCAGCAGCGCTTTATCCTTGCTCCACCATGATTGAGCGCCCAGCGAAATAGCGAGTTTTCCCAATGCCATTTCGGCTTGCAGGCGGGGCTCATAATGGATGAAACGGCGGTTGTAGTGCGTTTTCTCGACATACTTATACTCGGCAAGCCAATTGATCGAGCGGCTCATGAGCGGGAAACTGATCTGCAGGGCGGGAACGGCTTCCAATTGCCATTTGCTGGATGTCTTGTCCAGTTTCTCAATGTGAGAGTATTCGATGCCAAACTGGTAAAACCCGTCATCATATTGCAGCTGTGTCCAAAGGTCGTTCATCCGTTTTTGAAAACTGCTGTTCCATGCTTCTGCATAATCGGCATTGAGAGAAAAGCGGTCATTGATCGTCCAGGCAGCCCAGCCCTGGATACCTTCCTCGTCCACACCGGCATTTTGGTCGTCTGCCAGGGTCTCGTTATGGTAATTGGCGACTGGCAGATCCTGCAGGCGAAATTCAAAGCGATCATAGTGTTTGTATGCGCCACCAAACTGGATGGGAAAGCGGGGGGGATAGAAACTGAGGTTGGCATAAATGGCGCTTCCCTCATAGTTGGTGGGCGCATTACGGTAAAGATCGGTAAGGGCATACTCGGCATAGCCGTCTAAAAAGCCAAGGTTAAGCGCCGTGCGCAGGGAATAGACGTCCTGTTGGTTGTAGCGGTTCAAAGGTGTCAGGCGACGACGGGTAAGGGCACTAAAGCCAAGATGGACGGGGGCATAAGCCGTGTAATAAAGATCAGCGCCATAAGCCAGATCGAGCCGGTCGGGCTGGTTCTGATTGGGTATGGCGCTATACAAGGCTTTTATCTTGAGATCGCCGTCATGGCGCAGTAGCAGTCCTTCCACCCGGTTGTCCTGATCAAATTCGATGTCCTCCCAACTACGGAAGGTGATGCCGACGCCAAAACTCTCTTCAATGGTTCCGGCGTGCAGCAGCAGCGCGTCCTTTTTGTAGGAGGCATAAAGTTCTTTCCAGCCGATGGTGAGGCGATTGGGATCAAGTTCGGCGAGCAATTCGCTCTGGCTGTTTGAATATCTGGGCAGTTCGGCGACAAACTTCATCCCAAAATTGACGTTACGGTAAGCGAGGCGGAGGGAGAAGGCATCACGGAAATAGGCATTAAGCGAGTCCTGCGCCGTGCGGTAGATAAATTGCGCTTCGTTCAGACCCGAGACCTGCAGCGTGTTCTGAGCCATCAAACCCACCGAGATGAGTAGGAGCAGGAGCGTCAGCCACTTCATCCGGAATCTCCGGCCGGCATCTCTTCCGGCTCTGTTTCCCGCGTTTCCGGTAGAGACAGAAGTGCCCTGATATGCTTCTCATAGACCTTTTCATCACCAGCGGTGTATGACACGTGAGAATAGACGATATTGCCTTGGGCGTCCAAGATTAAGGTATGCGGAGGATTGGTCACGTTCAGTTGCTGTGCCAGGCGTTTTTCCGTGTCAAAGAGGGCGACGAAACCATAATTTTTTGATTTCAGGTAGTTTTTTGCCTTGATTACGTCCTTGGGCGCATCGAGGGAGATTACGACAACGGTCAGTAATTCATACTTCTTTTGCAATAGGTCGAGTTGGATCATGGATGCCTTGCAAGGAGTACACCAAGACGTCCAGAATTCGATCAGTACGGGACCTTTACCGAGGATATTCTCCAACCGCAGGTCACGGTTATTCATATCCGGCAGGCGGAAATCGGGCATCACATCAGCGTTCAGCGATGACATCAGAATGATCAGCGCCACAAGGATGAATAGTAGTTTTTTCATATTAATACTCCTGTTTACCGGGTCAATACCGGGACCTCCAAGCCATTGAAGATCCGGGCGTTGGAGGCAAAGGTGGAGGGAACTCTCTGAACCCAAACAAGCAAGTGGGCATCATCGGGTAGAGAACCCTGATAGGGAAGGGAAAAAGACAAGGGTTGGCTTAGGTCACTGGTGCTGATGTCCATTTCCCCTTTTCGCATTACAACGTTTCGATAGGTGTGAGGGGGATTGCCATAGTTGCGTTCGCGTTCCAGGATGACGTATTTGAGTCGCAGGTCTTGAGTTTCAAAGCCGTCATTGACGGGCGTGACCCTGATACTGCCGGCGATCCCGGTTCCCGGGGTATAGGTGTTTACCAGATCGGTGAGCAGGATCTCGGTATTTGATTGGATAATATTTTGTGCCAGTGTCTGATACAAAGCCAGATTTTCAGTGGAATTACCGATCAGCCGGTTCATGCCCTGCACGACCACGGTGGGCATTGCCGGATAGCCATAATAGCCGTACACGTCCTGAGCGCCGCTGTCAAAGGGACCGGCGACATGATATTCAAGGAAAAACACATCCAGAGGATACAGCATCTGGAGGTCATGCAATGCCTGTTCCACCGGCGGGCAATTGGGACAGCCCACGTAGGTAATACTCTCCAGGATAGCGCGCTGGCGGGCAGGGGGATTAAAGCAGGATATGCGGTTTCCCCATAATTTCCAGACGCCATCCCGCTTGATCAATTTCTCGCCGGTGAAGGTGCTATCCGCCAGCAGGGCTTTGCTTTCCGGAGCATAGATGCGCAAACGCCAGTTCGTATTCGCCAGGGTGTCGTTCTCCACCGTTCCAGCCAGGAAAGTGACAATAAATTGCGGCGAATCGGTGGCATCAAACATGGAGCGGAAGAAGATCTCCCTGGCGGACTTGATCTGGTTGTTGTGTAGGTAATCGTCGTCATAAAAGGACATCACGCCGGATAGATCGGCAGCGCTGGCAACATTGAAGGCCTGTTGCATTGGTTGAAAGAGGATAGCGTCAAAATCAGTGGTCACAGGCGGGTCAAAATCACTGGTAAACCAGGTGCAGGACGCCACAATAATGATCAGGGGAATAAGGATGATCAACCGTGGATTCATATTCACTCCTTGTCCGGGATCAGCGTCAGAGCGTCCCGAAGCGCTTTGCGGCTGATGATCTCGCTAAAAATGACCGGATCTTTGCCGGGAATATAGAGGATATTGAAGGGGACTCCGGCACGGTTATGTTTTTCCATCCATTTCTGGATCTCGGGATCGCCATGCGTAAAATCTCCCTTGATCAGGTTTACGCCCTTTGCCTTGAATTCTTCCATCGTATCAGGACGGAATAGGACGCGGGCCTCATTAAGTTTGCAGTTCTTACACCACACCGCACCAAAATCGAGGAAGACCGGCTCGCCGCGATCGATCAGCGTATTCACCACCTCCGGTGAAAATTGATACCAGCCCACCGGTGCCTTGGGCACCGGGATCAACAGCCCGTCCTGGGAGGCGGCGACGGGCTGCGCCGCCTTTGCTTCGTAGGGCAGGAAATACATCGAAGAGGCGATGATGATCGCCAGCACCCAGAGCGTGACGTTCCACTGGGTAAACGACTTGTATTCGGGGCGAACGAACCTGCCATAGAGCCAGGCGGCAAACGACAACATTCCCAGGAACAAGAGCACGCGGAACAGATAGTCGCCATCCGTCATCCGATAGAGGTCATGCAGCATCCACAACGCCACGCCGATCAGGGTGAAGCCCATGATCTCCTTGAAGACATTCATCCATTCTCCCGGTTTGGGGATCACTTTGAGTGCGGAGGGGACAAAGCCCAGCAGAATAAACGGAAATGCCAAGCCCAATCCGATCAGCAGGAAAAAGATCGGGATCACCCACACCGGCTGTAGGAAAGCAAAACCGATGGCTGGACCCAAAAGCGGCGCTGAACAGGCAGTTGCCAAAGGAACCGCTATCAGTCCTCCGGCAAATGATCCCCAGATCCCGCCTTTGGCGCTTGCCTTGTTGGCTCCGCTCATGCCCGGCGCGTTGATGATGAAGACATCAAATAGCGACAAGGCAAAGACATGGATGATCGAGATGAGAATGATATTGAACCAGATATTCTGAAATTGAAAACCCCATCCCACGGATTCTCCGGCGAGTTTGAGGATCACCACCACTGCTGCCAGGATACCGAAGGCGATGAGGATGCCGCCGGTATATGCCAGGGAATGTGACAATATCCGCTTTTTGTCCTCCTGCGCCTGACGTACGATACTCATGGCGCGAATCGATAGAACCGGCAGGACGCAGGGCATGGCGTTCATGATAATGCCGCCCATAAAAGCGATCAAAGCAAAGATCAAAAAGCGGGTCAAGGGATTATCTGCCGGACCATCCGGCGGGAGTATGTCGCTATTGGCAGTGCCGGAGGAGACGATTAATGTCTCGTCGGTAATGCTTACCTCATCTTCTTCAATGAATTCCGGCGTGTACGTGACAGCGGAAGGCAGTATCTCCAGCACCACATGTTCCGCCTTCTCTTCCGGCGGAAGGCATATCCCGCTCTCGTAGCAAAGGTTGTATGCCATTTCCAGTGATATCCGGATTGTGCCCACCGGGGTATTCTGTCTGACCGTAAAAGGCAGCGAAAGCGTCACCCTTCCATGATATTCCCATTCATCCTCCGCCTTGATCTTGGTGGGCTCGGGATAGTTAATCCTGCCAAAAGTGAGGGCGGGATGGGACGCCTTCAAATAGAAAAAGTCATTCTCCACCGTGGGATCATGCGTCTGTTTCAGATCGGATGGAATGGTCAAAGTCGCACTCAGGGTTCCCTTGGCTCCCGCTCCAAGTTGCGCCGGATCGATCCCGAAACTCACGCTCTGTGCCGCAAGCAGGGTCATACCCAGCATTATTATGATCATCGGCCAGCCCTTGGGGCAGCGATGCATACAACCTCCTGTCACCGTTACCGGTTTTGTCAAGTTCTGTGTATTTGATGGATCAGGCACCCGACGAAGTTGATATCGCTTCCCCGCTACCGATCCGGTAATATAAATCTTAATCCATTATCAACAGTATGCAAGCGTCAAGCATTTTTGCACCTACCAAAACGCGATAGACATTTATGCAGATTTCATTCCACAGGTCTGATCAATGTGCAGCAATTGAGAAAGGCGAGATATTGTCCGGCAAAGGATCATTACATCATCGCTGATCCCCACATAAACACCTATACATCGGCGACGCCGATACGTTACATAAGCTTCTGCTTGTCAGTTCACCGGCAATGCCGGTCTATCTCATCGGTTATCTTGAAATCAGTTTTTTTACAGATAAACTTCCGCCTGTGAAACAGACAAGCTTCCGCCTGTGAAACAGACAAGCTTCCGCTTATGAAACAGACAAGCTTCCGCTTATGAAACAGACAAGCTTCCGCTTATGAAACAGACAAGCTTCCGCTTATG